>DATJEQ010000460.1:0-6507 GCA_035496495.1 Polyangiaceae bacterium | reverse complement strand
CGTAGCGCTCGGGCGGCACCAACGGATCGGCCGGCAATGAGCGCTGACTGAGCACCGGGCGGTGCTCGCGAAACGACGCGTTGAGATCCAGTCCCGTAAAAGCGCCCGACACTGAAGGACCTTGGCTCACGTAGAGCACGTGCGCGAGCGGGTCGTACAGCACCGAGTGGGTGGCAATCAGCGCGTCAATTGCGCGCCGATTCCCCAACACCAGGGGTTGCCCTCCCTCGTCGACGCCTTTGTCGCGCACAATCGCGAGCAGCCCATCGAGCACACGATCGTGAGTCGCTTCATCCTCTTGCCCAGCGGCGCTGCGCGATAGTTGGTTCACCAATGAAAGACCCCGACTGCGCCGCACTGCACTGGTCAACTCATTGCTGCGGAAAGTATTCGTCTCGTCATGCGCCCATTGCGACGAGATCAGGTGGTTGGCGATCGCGGTTGGGGCATGCTCCTCACTGACCACGGTGTGCAACGGGGATTTCTCGATGCGAAAAAGTCGGCCTGTTTGGGCATCGAGCAAAACGTAGAAGTCGGTAATGAACACTGTGGACTCTTCGATGATGTGCAGTGCCTCCTCCGCTGAATGCGAGAACTGCAATGCCTTGAGCACCACCAGGGTGGACGGCGTTCCAATGCGCCGAAAATCGTCGCTACCCGCAGCATTGAGCGACAGATACAACCCGCGCTCATTGACGCCCGTCACGACTCCCACCATGCCGGCCCAGGTGATCGACACGTAGGCATTCCCGTCTTGCGGGAACACCCATTTGACGATCTTTTCCTCATCGAAGATGCGCCCACCCTCGAAGTCGAAGTTGCGCCCCAGGATCCAATTGCCTCCCCAGGGCAACGCAACAACGGTGCACCCCATGTCCTCGAAGCCGCGGTCGACCATGATCTGACCGACTTCGTGCAGGCCGTGGTAGGCGATCTGGCGCGTGAAAGGATCCGCCAAGTAATCGAAACGATGCGGCGCAGAGAGAGACACCCCCCACATTTCCGACGTGGCCCACGGCTCGAAGTAACGATCGAGCCCTTGGAACCAAACAATGCTGGAGAGGATGAGCAGCTGCAACGCGCTGGGGGATGGAATCAGTGTTTCGAGCTGGCCCACCAACTCCGATTCCTGTCGTTGGAGCAGCGCGGCGGTGTGTTCCCCCGCAAGCTTACCGCGGCCAAAGGCACTGCCTTGCAACACCAGCTGATGAATCCCGAAGGGCTCTCGATCGATCCAAAGCGCACGGTCGCTCGCAGTCGGCTGCAAGTCGGTGGCATCCGGGCGCGGAAACACGCCACTGTGGTAAGTGCGCGCGGCGACTGTGGCGCATAGCGACAACAGCAGCCAGACGCGTTTCGCCCAGCGCTGGGGCGCGCCGGCGATGTGCACGGATTTTGCGGTCGCTGCCGATGGTGTCATGCTCATTATCCGTTGCAGCGGGCCCTGGCCCCCGAATATATTGGCCTATCGGCCTGCCACCAATCGAGAAACGCCAGTCACCGCCATGAATTCACCGGCTCAGAGCGAAGTGCAAGCACCCCCAGAACTCGTGCGTGAGGTGGCTTCTGTCATCATCGAGGCGGTCAACCTGCGCAATTGGAATACCGACACCCTGACGTCAGAGGTGTCGCTGCGCACCGGGGGCCTGGGCCTGGATTCGGTCGATATGCTCGAGGTGATCGTGGCGATCGAGCACCGCTTCAACCTCAAGGTGGAAGATGCCGAGAGCGGGCAGCGCCATTTCCGCACGATCGGCAGCATTGCCGAATTTGTGGCGCAGGGGCGCGGCGAGCAGCAGACTCCCGCTTCATGAGCTCGCAAGCGGCGGCGACCGGTGGCCTTGGGGTGTGGATTACCGGCACGGGCGCGGTCAGCTGCGTCGGCATAGGCGCGCAAGCTCTGTGGCAGAGCACGCTCGAAAATCACTCGGGGTTGGAGGCCGGCCTCGGGCGCGTCCCGGTTCAGGCACGAAGTTCCAGCACGCAGCACAACAGCCCTGCCCTGGAGTTTGCGCTGCCCGCAGCGCGAGAGGCGTTGAGCGACGCAGGATGGCCAAGTCTGGAACCCGGCGATGGCCTGATCCTAGCCAGCACCACGGGACAGATCTCGAATTGGGAAAGCGCGCTGATCGATTTCATACGCGGCAAGCGCACCCGCACCGACGTTGCGCCGACGTTGCGCCGCTTGCCGCTCGGTTCGCTTTTGACGGATCTGCAGCGCGAGCTCAACCACGTCGGGCCGGCGACTTTGGTGTCTTCATCCTGTGCAGCGGCAACTCAAGCGTTGGGCCTCGCGGCGTTGTGGCTCCAGAGCGGCAAGGTCGAGCGCTGCTTGGTTGGCGGCGTCGAAGTGCTGTGCGATCTGACGATCCATGGCTTTCGCTGTTTGCAGCTCTTAGCAAGCGGCCCTTGCGCTCCGTTTTCTAGTGATAAGGGTGGCATTCAGCTCTCAGAGGGCGCCGCATTCCTGTGCCTGCAAAACAAGCGCCCCATGGCGGAGCGTCCGATCCGCCTGAGCGGCGTCGGGTTCAGCACCGACGCCTACCACATGACCGCACCGCACCCGCAGGGCGAGGGCAGTCGCGCAGCAATGGCCCAAGCGCTGGCAAGCGCCGGCCTGCAGCCGCAACAGATCGATTGGGTCCATGCTCATGGCACAGGTTCGGTGCACAACGACGCGGCGGAAGCAGCGGCCATCGGGCAGTTGTTCGGGGTTGGGGCCGCGGCGCCTTGGGTGAGCGCGACCAAGCCCATCCACGGACACACCTTGGGAGCCAGTGGGACGCTGGAGGCGGTAGTGTGCGTCCACGCATTGCACCATCAAATGCTGCTGCCCACGTTCGGGCTGAACCAACCCGATCCCGCATTGCAACTGCGGCACCCGACACAAGCGCAACGGGCCCAGCTGCGGCACGTACTCAAGAACACGTTGGGGTTTGGGGGAGCCAACGCAGCGCTGGTGCTCAGTGCCGAGGAAGGATTGGTCCATGGCCACGCTTGAGATCCTGAGCGTGGGTGTGAGCGCGCCGGGCGACCTGGCCACTTTGGAAGCGCACCCGGACTTTCGCAAAGCCACACGCAGCATGATTTTGGCTTTCAACGCGATCGATCGCGCATTGCAATCGCTTCGGCGCAGTTCGACCGAGCGCCCATTGTCGCTCGGTCTGACGTTGGGTGCCTGCTTTGGCGAACTGGGCACCACCAAGGACTTTTTGACTTCGTTGGCGGAGCGTGGTGTCGCGCGCCCCCTATTATTTCAAAACAGTCTCTACAATTCGATTGCCGGTTTTCTCGCGATTCAGTTGAAGGTTACTGGGCCCGCGTTCACCGTCAGCCGCGAGCTGCGTTCCGGCGTTGACGCCTTGGAACTCGCCGCGTTGTTATGCCAAACGAAACTGTGCGACGCGTGCCTGGTCGCGTCGGTCGACGCACGTGTCGCTGACTTGGACGATTTCTTCGCGCCCAGCGTCAGTGGAGTACTGGAGGGCGCCGCCTGCCTGGTGGTCACTTTGCCCGGAATGGCAGCGCAGGTTGGCTGTGAACCTGGGTTACAGTTGGAGCTTCCCTCCGCCAACTCGAACGGGCACAGCCCGGCGCAACCTTGGTATGAAGTCGCCCGCACCGGCGAATTGCTCAAAAGGCCTATGGACAACTGCCCGCTGTTTACAGTGGCCAACGCGATTCAGCACGGCCATGCTTCCGGTGAGCTAATGTTCGATAGAACCGTCCCCCAAGGGGAGAGCCTCCGCTGGCGAAAACCATGAGCGCACCTGTGCGACGCGTGCTCACCGAGCAACGCTCGGTTTTCCTCACCTTCGACGATGGCCCCGATCCGCAAACGACACCTCAAGTGTTGCAAGTGCTGCGCGCACGCGGGGCACGCGCCACATTTTTTATGGTCGCGCAGCAAGCGCAGGCCCACCGCAGTTTGCTAGCAGGTATCGAAGAGCACGGTCATGCCATCGGCAATCACTCGCTGGATCATCGCTATGGTGCGTTTTTCGGCGGCCGGCGACGGATGCTGCGCTGGATCGAACAATCCCAGCGAGCCTTTGCGGATCTTGGGTGCAGCGCCATTGTTGGCTTCCGGCCTCCGGCCGGCGTGCGTACGCCGGAGCTTCACTGGGCGCTCGATCAACTGGGGCTTCCGCTCGTGCTGTGGAGTCGCCGCTTTCTAGACTCATTGTTACCCTGGAACGTCGCGCGCGCGGATCGCGCGCTTGTAAACACACAGCAAGGCGAGATTGTGCTACTGCACGATCGTCAACGCGAGAAAAACCGCGAACAATTCTTGCGTACGTTGGATCACTACGTGGCGCAGCTGCAGGACAGCGGATTCAAGCTCGACGCGCTGCCAGCCCTGGCTCGCAGCGTAAACGGATCGTAGATCAGCGCTTGTTGCGGAATACGTCGACCGGAAAATGCTCGGTCACCAAGATGCTCGGCTCACCTCCCATGACGATACGGTAGGTGCGATAGATCTGCTCGCCTTGCTCGGCGCGGGCGACATCGATCTCAAGCAACTCGCGGTAGGTTTCCAGGCCGCAATCGCGAATCAATTCCCCAATTCCGAGACTTCCAGCGATCAGCTTCTGACGCAATTGCTCCGGGATGCGCTCTGGTCGCACCACGGAAAACGCGTGGGTGTAAATGTTGCCCGACTGTGTCCCTCGTAGATTCACCCGACGCCCAATCACTTCTTGCCCTTGGGCGACGTTGAGCCAAGGGATGTCCGCTTCTGCGGCCATCGGCTTCTGCCACACCGTGTCCACACTGATCGGTTCCCAGTAATAGGCTTCAAGGCTCTTGGTGACGGTGCCGTCGGCAACCAGCAGCGTGCGCAAGAACGGCGGCAGCGCCGCCAGCGCCAACTCTTTGTGCGACAAGGCCCCCACTACCCCGTCGGCGGAGAACCCGCGAGAGCGAAACACTTCGTACTGCCCCGCGGTCCCCTGCTTCTTGTAATAGGCCTCCAGCATCTCCCTCAGTGTGGCACGTCAGATGGGCCGGCCGCAGATTTTTCACGATCACCGCAAGTATTTTGCGCTCGCTGTTTCCGGTTGTGGGACTTCGCTCTCTGGGAGCGATGCTGCCGCGTGTGCGCGCTACACGAGCATTTCGTTGATGGGGCCCGTGTTGTACATGGGCTCGCCAACGCTGGTTACGCTGGGGCAACCCATCGCGGTTGCCAAGGTGACCAAGAGATCGTTGTGAGCGCGCGCGTCTTTGGGGAACTTAAGTACTTGGCCAGTTTTCAATTTGCCGCCGGCGCCGCCGATGATCACGAATGGGTGATTGACGTGATCGTGCGACGAACCGTTGTCGAGCTCATTGCCCCAACACAGGGCGGTTTGATCCAGTAGCGTACGATCTCCGTAGGGAATTTCTGAAAGCCGCTGCGCGAGATAGGCCACTTGCTCCGCGTACCACACGTTGATCGCCGTCAACTTGTCCCAGATCGGCGCGTACTGAGCTTGCTCGGCAGCGGTGGGCGCATTGAGATCCATCACTTGATACGGCTGCGGTTGTTGATGAGACAAGTCGTGGTGCGTTTCCTGTTGACCCAAGAATGTGAACACCGCGGGGCTGAGCGCATGCGAATACTGCAAGCTGGCCACTCGGGTCAGGTCGCAAGCCAGCGCCATGGCCAAAATGTCCATCTGTTGCTTTGCCACCAAGGGAAGCCCCTGCAACATGGGATCGTCCACGGGCGCGCTGGGGCTGCACGCGGCGCTGCCCGCCGTCATCGGTCCGGCATTGAGCCGCGTTGCGAGCGTATTCCAGCCGTCGCGTAGGGCATCGAGCTGGTGCCGATCCTCATTGCACAGTCGCGGAGCCAATGCACCGAGTTCGCCGTCGAGATGAGTCAACAAATTCTGACGGATCACGCGATTGCGATCCAGGGCCGGCGCCACGCCCGGTGAACCTCCAGCCCCCATTGCTGGCATCGCGCTCACTGCTGCGAACAAGCTATCGAACGCCGCATGGGGTTCGTCGCGTGGATCGAGCGGCGTTTGCGCGTCGCTGTAGCACATGCGCGTCTGCACACTGCGACCCTGGTAGTCTTCCGGTGACCGCGCCATCAACTCAATCGACTTGAACGACGTCGTGGCGCCGCACTGTTCGGCGATGATTTGATCGATCGACTTTCCACTCGCCAATTGGCCTGAAGAAATCGCACCTGTCCACAGCGACGCCATGCCAGCCTCGTGACTGCCCTGTGCGGCTTTCGCCTCCAGGCCATCTAGGATGATCATCTTGTCCTTGAACGGGGTGAGCTTGTCCAAGAACGGGCGCAGTGTGAACTCTCCGGGCCCAGGCCCGGTAACATCCGCTCCCCAGCGGTGACGGATCACGCCGTTTGCGCTGAAAAGCAGCACTAAATAGCGCTTTTCATCGGTGCTTTGCGCCAGAGTGGGCAGCGAATTGAGCAGTGGCGCTGTGAGTGCGGTCGCCCCAATTGCGGTCAGGAATTTCCGACGATCGAGAGCAATTTTTCTTGAACGG
>DATJEQ010000459.1:0-6655 GCA_035496495.1 Polyangiaceae bacterium | reverse complement strand
GCGGCTGCAGACTGACACCGCCGTTGGCCACCGTTTGAGCGAGCAGCGCGCCCGCCAGTGGGGAGAGCGTGGTGTGCCAGAAACCCGCTGCGGCCCGGGCAAATTCCAGTGGTTCTGCCGGCATTTCAATGCTCGGCGCCTGGTTCTGCACGACAAACGGAATGGGAGCGCCGAAGCCAAAGGCTCCGCCCATAGTCGTGATCTGTTCGGGTGTCAGGTGCTTCTGAGCTAACTTGGCGAACACCACGTTGATGCTGCGCCCCAACGCGGTGGCCATGCTCGCGCACCACTTGTCCTCACGGGGGTCGTCCTCCAGCTCGCTCTGCAGGATGCGACTTTTTCCGCCGTGGTAGCACTGCTCTGTTTTGGCGTTGAGCCCTGCCTCTTCAACTAAGGTTGCGGCCGTCACCACCTTGAACACGCTGGCGGCGGGGGCCGTGGCCTTCACATTCACATCGAAGGGTTCTCCCTTCTCGACGTTGCTGGCGTAGACCAGAACTTTTCCGGTCTTCGCTTCCATCATCACCACGCCGGCCTCTGGAATGCCGTAGCTGTGCAGGGCGCGCATGGTGACGCGCTGCAGTTCGGGATCCAAGGTCAGCTCCGCGGTGCGTCCACCCGAAAGCGGGCTGGTCACGCGGCGCGGGTGCAGCGTGAGCCGACTCAGATCCAGACCGCTCAGTGATGGCGGCGCGTCATTCGTGCGGTGAATGCGGCGTTCTAGTTTGCTCAGCGGCTCTTTCAGGCTCACCGAGCCCACTGGGCCACGGATCACCGGCACCAAAGCGGCAATAATCCCGACGGCGGCTCCGATGCCCACCCACCTGCGCCAGCTGCTCATCACCCCACGGTTAGCGAGCCTTTTGCAGTTGGGCCAAAAAAGCGCCCCAATTTAGCGGGGCGTTCCGCCGCACAGCCCAGGTCGTGAATTCATCCCGCAGGACGGGTTGCCGTGGCCATTCTTTGCTAGGCTTGGAGTGTGACCCCGGTTAGGCGTCACGACGATCGCCGCCTCTGAATGAGCACCCCTTCCGTCAGCACCAATCTGCAAGTCCCTGACACTTCGGTGCTCTTGGGGTTGTCCGGGCCGAACGGAGAGTTGCTCGGTGAGGTCGCCCGCTCCAGTGGGGCCCAGGTGAACCTGCGTGGCGATACGATTTTCTTGTCGGGGCAGGAGCCCGACGTCGGAGTGGCCCACCGCTTCTTGGTGGATGCGGTGGAGCTGGTGCGTCAGGGGGTGAATCTGGCCTCCGGCGATGTCGCCCGGGCGCTGCGCTCGCTGCGCGACGATCCAAACGCTACCCTGCGCACGTTACTCGAAGAGACCGTAATGATCGCGGGGCGCCGCGGCCCGATTGCTCCCAAGAGTCCCCGTCAGCGCGACTACTTGCGCACCATCCGCACGCACGACCTCACCTTCGGCGTGGGCCCCGCGGGAACGGGGAAGACGTATTTGGCAATGGCCATGGCCGCCAGCGCGCTGGTGCGCCGCGAAGTCAAACGCATCATTCTGACGCGCCCGGCGGTTGAAGCGGGCGAGCGGCTTGGCTTTTTGCCCGGCGATTTGATCGAAAAGGTGAACCCTTACCTGCGCCCTCTGTATGACGCGCTGCACGACATGTTGGATTTCGACAAAGTCGAACAGATGCGGGAGCGCGGGCAGATTGAAGTCGCGCCGCTCGCTTTCATGCGCGGCCGCACGCTGAACGACGCATTTGTCATTCTGGATGAAGCGCAGAATGCAACCAGCGAGCAGATGCGCATGTTGCTCACTCGCTTGGGTTTTCGTTCCAAGGCCGTGATCACGGGCGATGTGACACAGACGGATCTGCCCCGTGGTGCGAAGAGCGGTCTGCGCGAAGCGTTGACCTTGCTCGCGAAAGTGGAAGGGATTGGCGTCTGCCATTTCACGGACGCGGACGTCGTGCGTCACCCCTTGGTGCAGAAAATCGTCGTTGCCTACGAGAAGAGCGATGCGGAACTTGCGTCCCGCAACGCGGCACCATCCTCCGCCGCCGAGGAAACAGCGACAGTGAAAAAGGCACCGGATCCGCACTGAACACCCAGGCGGTAACCAGCGGTGAATAGCCCATTTGGGCTCTGTTTCCGGTGTTTCCCCATGGAACTGGGCGTGTTGCCTTCTTGCACTTCGGCAAACGTGATAACCAAGGCGCCCCCATGTCTCAGATCATTGATGTACGAGCTCGAGAAATTCTGGATTCCCGCGGCAACCCCACCGTCGAAGCGGAAGTAACCACGGAAAGCGGCTTTGGCCGCGCCGCTGTGCCCTCGGGCGCTTCAACCGGTGAACACGAAGCCATCGAGCTGCGTGACGGCGACAAGAAGCGCTACCTCGGCAAGGGCGTGCAAAAGGCTGTCGCGAATGTGAACGAGAAGCTCGCGCCCGCCATTGAAGGCATGGTCGCGTTGGATCAATCCGCGATCGATCAGCGCTTGCTCGAGCTCGACGGGAGCGACAACAAGGGCAAATTCGGTGCGAACGCCTTGCTGGCCGTGTCGCTCGCCACGGCGCGCGCCGCGGCTGACACGTTGGGTGAGCCGCTATGGCGCTATCTGGGGGGCGTGCAAGCGCGCACTCTCCCCACCCCGATGATGAACATCATCAACGGCGGCATGCACGCTGACAGCGGCTTGGAAGTACAGGAATTCATGATCGTGCCGCACGGCTTGCCCAGCTTTGCGGAAGCGTTGCGCTGCGGCGCTGAAATCTTTCACACCCTGAAATCCATTCTGAAGAAAGATGGCCACACCACGTCGGTCGGCGATGAAGGTGGCTTCGCGCCACGGCTGAGCAGCAACGAAGAAGCGCTGCAGCGCATCAGTCAAGCCATCAAGGAAGCCGGCTATGAGCGCGGCAAACAAGTAAGCATCGCACTCGATGCCGCAGCCAGCGAATTCTATCAGGACGGCAAATACACTTTCGACAAGAAATCCGTGTCCGCCGCTGAGTTGATTGAGATCTACGCCAATCTGGCCAGCACCTACGACATCGTAAGCATTGAAGATGGCTTGGATCAGAATGATTGGGAAGGCTGGCTCGGGTTGACCCAAAAGTTGGGCCGCACGGTGCAGCTCGTGGGTGACGATCTGTTCGTCACCAATCCCAAGCGCCTGGCACAAGGCATTGAGCGGAAGATTGCCAACGCGATTCTGATCAAGGTCAACCAGATCGGCACCCTCACGGAAACGCTCGACACCATTCGCATGGCGACCGCGGCGGGTTACCGCTCCGTGATCTCGCACCGCTCGGGCGAGACCGAAGACGCATTCATCGCCGATCTGGCCGTGGCCACCAATGCCGGGCAGATCAAAACCGGCAGCCTGAGCCGCAGTGACCGCATCGCGAAGTACAACCAGCTTCTGCGCATCGGCGATGAACTGGGCAAGGGCCAGATTTACGCCGGCGCCGCCCCGCTCAAGCGCGCGGGCTGAGCGCTGCGCTGCCTTAACCTGCAGTGCTCTGCGTTAACTGTTAACTTGGGGCGGGTCGCCACCCTGCCCCGCTCGCCCTATATTCAGGACACCCCATGGCCAAAAGCAAAGTTGCCGTTCTCAAAGTCACCCCGCAAACCATCCTCAACGACATCGAGAAGTTGTGTGAGCTAGCGGGCATGAGAGATGCGCTCGATCGCGGCGCGACGACTATCCTTAAAGACAACATCTCTTGGCACTATCCATTTCCGGGCGCCAACACCACACCCTGGCAACTGGAAGGCACTATTCAGGCGCTGCAGCACGCCGGTTATTCCGACATCACGTGTGTGCAAAATAAGACCGTGGTGACCAACGCCTTTAAAGGCGAGGATCTGAACCATTACGTACCGCTGTTCCGCAAGTACAAGATCCCCGTTCTGTACAACTTCAAAGACGAGGACATGACGTGGATCCTCTATCGCCCCAAGGCGAAGCTCCACGTACTGCACAAGATTTTCCCTGAGGGGATCATGATCCCCGATTATTTCCAAGGGAAGAACATCATCCACCTGCCCACAGTGAAGTGCCACATCTACACCACCACAACGGGCGCAATGAAAAACGCCTTCGGTGGCTTGCTCAACACCAAGCGCCACTACACCCATTCCTGGATTCACCGCACCTTGGTGGATCTGCTCGCGATCCAAAAAGAAATTCACAGCGGCCTGTTCGCAATTATGGACGGCACCACCGCCGGCAACGGCCCTGGACCGCGCACCATGTTCCCCGTGATCAAGGATTACATGCTGGCCAGCAGCGATCAGGTAGCGATCGACGCGGTGGCGGCGAAGATGATGGGCTTCGATCCCCTGTCGCTCGAGTTCATCAAAGTCGCGCACGACGATGGCTTGGGCGTGGGCGATCCGCGCGATATCGAAGTCGTGGGCGCGGATATCTCCAACGAGAGCTGGGGCTTCTCAGTGGGCGACAACGCCGCCAGCAAAGTGGGCGACGTGATGTGGTTCGGCCCGCTCAAGCATTTCCAAAAGGTCTTCTTTCATACCCCCTTGGTCCATGCCTTCGTAGCCGGCAGTGAAATCTACCACGACTACTACCGCTGGCCACGCAAAGACCGCCAAACGTTCGAAGACTGGAAGCAAAGCACGCACTGGGGTCAACTCTTCTCGGCGTACGAACAGGGCACGAACACGACGATCACTGGCCAAAGCCAAAGCGCGTCAGCGGCGCCCTAATCGTTGTTCGAGCCCAACGATCGTTACTCAGCGCGCGCCATTGAGGCCAAGCAGCGTCAGCGGTTCGTCAGAAACGCTGAATTGCACGACTGCGCCTAACTCGACGTCGAATCGAGCAAAGGGGCCGTCTAAGAACAGTTGCGCGTCGTGCATTTTGTTGCGCACCGCGATCACCTCACCGGGCTGAGCAATCAGTTTCTGAAACTGGTAGCTGCCGCTGGGCACAATGTAGGGCTCCCGCACCACCAATTGCAGGGCGTGGGAAGAAAGCGGCAATACCTCCCCGCCTGCAGAATGCAGCGCCGCTGTGGAGCCCGC
Source organism: Polyangiaceae bacterium (assembly GCA_035496495.1). Taxonomy (GTDB): domain Bacteria; phylum Myxococcota_A; class Polyangia; order Polyangiales; family Polyangiaceae; genus SZUA-265. The sequence continues at coordinate 1,649 of DATJEQ010000459.1, read as the reverse complement.
CGCTGTGCCCACCCAAATGCCGCTTGAGCGCTGCTCTTCTGCGTTGCCCTGAAATTCAATGATGTACCGCGAGGTGGCGGCCGGAACGCTGTGACAGAACAACGCTTCGTTGAGCACGCGCTTTGAGCACAATCGCCCGCTCACACTCACCTGCATGCGGGCAAGGCGCACTTGGGGCAACTTCGCGCCCAATGCCTGCCCCAACATCTCATCGACGCTTTCCGCCCGCGCCGCGCAGAAGAATCCCCTGCTGTGGGACGGCGAACTGTTCACTCCCAGAATGGGGCAACTGCCCACATGGTGAGAGGCGGAAAGCAAGGTGCCGTCGCCACCGACCGTGAGCACCAACTTAACCCCGGATGCGTCGAACGCACTGCGCGCCGGGACAACGGTGTGGCTCAGCGAACGGCGCCCCAGCGCTTCCAGCACTTGAGTCAGTGCGTGTTCGTGGTCGCTGTGCGCCTGCAGCCAGCGGGCGACGCTGGCGTCCCCCGCCTCCAACAGACGAATCGCGTGCGGATCGTGCCGCTCAAGGACGTGCTCCGCATAGGCGGTGCGCTTGGCAACGACTACCACATCCATCAGACCACCTCCGAAAGGCGGCGCAGCCCTAGCTCTGTCTTGGCGTCTTCAATCTCGCCGTTGCGACACCAGTCGAGTGCCTGCCGCAAGCTGACTGCGATCACGACGCCCGCCTCTTCCAACGCTGAGCCGTCCAACGCGGGTTCTTGTTGCTCGCTTGGCTCGACCTCCACCGAAAAAAAGAAATGCCGCTCAGCGAGCACGCCCGGCGAAGGGAACGTGCTTGGGCCGAGAGCGCGCAATTGATCCAGCCCCACTTGGAAGCCGAGTTCCTCGTGCAGCTCGCGCGCCGCACAGCGCAGCACACCCGCCTCACTTTCTTCGCTGGGTTCAATCATTCCAGCGGGCAACTCCCACAGCCCCTGAGCCTTCCCCACATTGTCCAGGTAGTGACGACGAAATGCCATGGGAGGGCGCAGGGCGCTGCGCAAGTAAACGAATCGCTCACCCTGAGAGAAAAAGTGAGGGACCAGCACGACTGCATCGAGGGACGCGCGGGCAACCTCGTCGTACACGAAGGTGGAGCTGGTTCGGCCGTCAGCGTGACGAACGCGCAACTTGCGCCGTACAACCCACAAAAAGCCGGGGGTACCGTCAATTTGTGGCCCTTCGATCTGCTCAAGTCGACTGTCCGGCAATTCGGGCATTAGGGGCATCTTGCACTGTTCCCCGCTCGAAAACCATGGCAGCGCGGATGGCTTGCGCACTTGGCTCGTCACAGGGTACATCGCCAAATAGGAAGCACAGGAGGCGGGAAATGAACGCGTTGCAGCACAAATCCAAGGTCTGGGGCGCCCTCACGGCATTGGCCCTGGTCGCAACAGTCGTGCCTGGGGTGGCCCAAGCCGGCGAAGGCAAGGCGAAAGCCGTTGCAGGCGGCAAAGCCAAGGCCAGCGCCGACGACAAGTCGGACAAGTCGGACAAGTCAAAGGACCCAGCCGAGAGCAAGCCCGCAGTCAAACTGGATTCATCGAAGCTGCACTCCCAACTACGCAGTGGCGACGAAGAGCAGATGCTCGAAGCGTTGACCGCCATCGCTGAGAATCGCGGAACCGACTTGGCGCCGC
>DATJEQ010000458.1:0-16545 GCA_035496495.1 Polyangiaceae bacterium | reverse complement strand
TCAGTGACGGTCGCAGTGGTGCGCATTGACCAACGGCGCGATCCTATTATTTCCCACGCCACGCGGGATCGCGTGGTGCTGCGCAGTGCCGCCAATCCCAAAGCGCGCAAGCGAGTCATGCGCGAAGCGCTGCGTGCCGCCTGGCATATTTTGCCCACTTACCGCAGTGAAGTGGACAGTGATGGAAAAGTGGAAGGCGCACCACTCGACCGCGCGCACGAGGCGTTAGGCGCTTTCTTCAAGAACGACGAAGCGTACGCGTTCGATCTGTGGCTCGCTCACCAAGATCACCTGCCGCTTCTGGTGTTGTATTTCCCCGCTCACCGCGACGCCGTCCCCCTGTGGCTCGCCATGAACCGCGCAGGCGAAGCCGTCGAAAGCGAAGCTCGCCTACCCAAGGGCGCCTTCGATGCCATGCGCGCCGCCTCGCGTTGAATAGGGTTGGTCCTCGTGATCAACGGCAAACAAATTTACAGATGCCCTTGCCCTGTGCGCCCTGATAGGATCTCGCTAACGGATGGATCCAATTTCTTCCGCTGATTTGCGTTTGCCCGGCTGGCTACTGCTGGTGGGCGGTGCGCTGGGCATCATTGGCGCTTTTTGTCCGCCGTATCGGCAGTGGAGCGGGACTCAAGAAGAAGGCTTTCGGGCGATTGCCGGCAATCCGCTGGGTTGGTGGTGCATTCATATCGGGTTCTTCTCAGGCACAGTGCTCTCGGCGCTGGGGCTCGCAACGCTTGCTTCGATCCTATACCGCCGCACGGGCGGACAATGGGCGCTGAGCGCGGCCGTTGCTTACGGCATCGCGGGCGTCGCTTGGATCACGAACATCGCGTATCGACTGAGCATTTGGAATTGGGCAGCGCAGGCGTTCGTCGCTACCGGCACAACGCCGGAACTATTTCTTCCGCTGCGGCGTTTCGCGGGCGTGCTCTTCGGGATTTTCTCGGTCGTCGGGTATGCGTCGGTCGCTTGCTTGGGCGCGGCCGTACTGTGCGCACAGCTCGCATCCGCGTGGTTGGGGTGGGCCATCGTTGCTTGCGGAATTTCTGCCGGATACATCGTCGGCTACAATGTTCCGCTCATCATGTATGTGCCTTTCGTCGCGCTGGGAATCGCGCTGCTAGGCTGAAGCCGATGACGGGCTCAGCAGCGCCGTGCTACTCTGGCGCCATGTTCAGAGGGGGATCCTTTTTTCTGTCAGCGACGTTTGCGCTATCGCTGTTCGCCTGCACAACAGAAAGCAAAGACATAACTGGGGGGGCCGCGCAACGCCCAGACACGAACCCAATGGACGCCGGCTCCAGCGCGAGCTCCTGTGACGATGCGCTTCAATTCGGCAAGCGCCTGTTTCCATTTAACCCTAATTACCAGCCCTACACCTTGCCCGAACTCATCGATCGGTCGGAATTGGTACTCACCGCACGCATTGAGTCGGTGGGGAGCAATGTTCCTTTTGGCTCACAATCCACTGCATCAACCTTCATTGTCTCGATCGAATTCCGTGCCGTGACAGTGCTTAAAGGCAACGCGACCAGTGTATTGGTTACTTTTGGGAACCAAACCCTTGCATCCAGCGAGTGGATCCTCGGCTGCAGCTCATTCCCTCAAGCTCCCTTCCTTCTTTTTCTCGCCCCGCGCTCAACTTCAAGCGACGCCTACCAGCTCGCCGGCTTGGAAGGCATGGTCGCCCAAGGCAACGGCGCTCTAATTCCCGTCGCAGTCCCCGACAGCCAAACCTTCGTTGGCGGCCCCACCACCTTCCAAGAATTCATCGCACAGTTCGGAATGGGATTCTCCGTGGACGCCGGATCGCCACCGGTAGGAACGCTTCCGGACGCTGCATTCTCCATTGACGCGGCCCTCACCCCAGATGCCGGATTTTTTCTCGACGCCAGTCAACCGCATCCCGGGTAAGTCCATTTCTTCAAGCTTCGCTGCCTGATTCAGGAGTGCAAGAGGCGCAGCGCTTGCGGTAAGTTGGCAGCGCCTATGATCTCTTCTGCGAGTTTGCGCCGCAGTTGGATGGTCACACCTGGCACGCGTGGGAAGGTCAGTTCCATCCGTTCAAACCACCAGTATGTGGTGAAGCGCCGCCCGGAGATCTCCGTCCAGGGGATGAACAGCGGGGGGTGACTGATGCGGAACGGCCAAAACACGGATACGTAGAGCCCTTGCGGGGCGGCTCCAAAGGTAAGGCAGTTGTTGTAGTTGGTGAAATTGCGAAATCGAGCCGAACGAAAGCGAAACACATTCCCCATCACGGGAAGATCGGTTCGATACCTTTGCGCCAGTGCTCGCCACCCCCCGGTAACACTGACCAGCGCATTGGCCCCAAGCCAGATGCCCAAAAAAACGACCACAAAGATCAGCCCGAAGTTGGAGCCCAGGGCAGAAGCTGCGTCGTTCATTGGTCCAACCAAGTCATAGATTAGCCGCTTGCGCCAGGTCGTTCCACCAATGCCCAAAATCGCCTAAGATCTCCTCAAGAGCGAGCGACGAGCCCAAAAATGATGAAGGCGATCATCTTCGATTGCGATGGTACGCTGGTGGACAGCGAGGTGCTGGGCAATGAGGTGTTTGTTGAGGCGATTGCCGAGCACGGGGTGACGATGCCGGTTTCCGAAGCCCTAGCGGCGTTTCGTGGCCGAAAGCTGGCGGAGTGCATCAGGGAGGTGGAAGAGCGGTGGGGGTGTGTGCTGCCACCTGATTTTATTCCGCAATTTAGAGCGCGGCAGGCCGCTGCGTTTCGGTTGCGGCTGCGGGCTGTGGACGGCGCGTTGGAACTGGTGAGTTCTCTTCGACAGAAATTCTGCGTTGCTTCCAGCGGGCCGCGCGAAAAAATTGAACTCAGTTTGTCGTTGACGGGCCTGCTGCCTTATTTCGAATCCGCGATCTTCAGCAGCTACGAAATTGATTCCTGGAAACCGGCACCGGAGATCTTTCTTCACGCTGCGCGAACCATGGGAGTTGCGCCCAGTTCGTGCGTGGTCATTGAAGACAGCCTGCCCGGGTTGCAGGCGGGCGTGGCGGCGGGCATGGAAGTGGTGGCCTTTCAACCTGACGTGATCGACTTTGAGATCCCCAACGGCGTGACTGTCATCAAGCACCTGTCACAGCTAAAATCGCGCCTGTAGCCAGTTGCTGGTTGATCGCCTGGCGGCGCGCAGCGTAGGGTCACCGCATGCGCGTGCTTCGTTCTTATGGTCTGGTTGTTAGTTCACTGGTGTTGGTCGTTGGCTGCGGAGGCGGCAGCAAAGCCTCAAACGCGGGTGTCGATCATGATGCGAGCTCGATGAGCGATGCTTCGAGTCACGGTGGGCAATCCGACGGGGGATTGAGTCAGGGTGGCCGCACTAATGGTGGTGCCGGCAATGGGGGCGCGACGAATGGCGGTGCTCCAAACGGGGGCGCCACAAATGGAGGTGACGCGGGCAGCGGAGGCGCTGCGAACGGCGGCGTTGGCAATGGCGGTGCCCCGCAGGACAGCGGCACGCCTATGGGAGATGCGTCCCCCAATGTTCCAGACGCGATCGCGCCGCAGCCGGATGCGTCGTCCAATGGCCCAGATGCGTCGTCTCCAGATGCCTCGACGGATGGCGGCGCAGTCGTCATGGATGCGAGTGTTGCCGCGGACGCGGCAGATGCGGCTTCGGGGGTCGTGTGTGGCGATAATGTCCAAGACATTTCGGAGGCATGCGACGACGGCAACACTGCTGACAACGACGGCTGCAGTTCGGTCTGCACTGTGGAGACGACACAGACGGTGAGTGCTGGGCCGGGCTTGGCCTTGGCAGTCCCCGACAACGGCTACAACGGCACTGTGGGGTCGATGGCTTGTGTGAGCCTTGTGGCTGGATCTTGGACAGGAGCCAACATCACTTCTGTTTCTGTGGAGCTTGGCATCGATCACACATGGGTCGGCGATCTCGTAATCAAGTTGATCCACCCCGATAACACAGTAGTGACGCTGATGAGTCGGCCGGGATTTGCTGAGACAGCGGATGATGGATCGGAAGCGGGAGCAGGGGACAGCTCAAATCTGTCTTCTGCGGCCCCCATCACGTTCGTACAAGGCGCAGGCGTCTCTGCGGAACTTATGGGGAACGTCATCGACAGCAGCCACGTGGTGTGCACTGACGATTCGCAGTGCAGTTTCGCTCCCGCCAACGGCGCTGCCGCCGCAGGTACCCTGAGCTCATTCGTTGGTAAAGCCGCTCAAGGCACCTGGAAGCTGTGTTTTGGCGATGTTCAATTAGGCGATTTGGGTTTGGTCGATCGCGCTACGCTGACGATCGGGCATTGATGCGTCCAGCGGCTTAGCACTTCAGCCAGAATCATTCATTCGGCGGATTTAAGAGTCCTGACCCCTGGGGTCGCAGAGAGCAATCGCTCCAGGTCCGCGATTCGCTGCTCTAGTTCCATGATCCGCAAGTCTTTTTGAGCTAGAGAGGCGTAGATGGCGACCTTTTTCCTCAAGAGATCAGCATCGAATGGCTTGGTGAAATAGTCTACCGCGCCGCATTCATAACCTTTCTTGACATAGGGGTCGTCCATAAAAACAGCGCTAGTGAATATGATCGGGATGTCTTGGTAGCGCTCCATTTTCTTGACACGTCGGGCTGTTTCATAGCCATCCATCTGCGGCATTTCAACGTCGAGAAGGATCACATCGACCTCTTTCGTAGCCAGTAGATCCAGAGCCTCCAGCCCCGAGTGGGCTGGGATCACGTTGTAGAAGTCGCTGAGAATAGCCTCAAGTGCGAGGAGATTTGCCGGCTTGTCATCCACGATCAAAAGATTGCTTTTCATAAACCTTGTCCCCTATTCGGCCAATTGATGCAGTCTTGATTGTGTGGATGTGTAGCAAGTTCGCTCTGTGGTGACGGAACGCCACACCAACAAGGACCGCTGCATTCACTCCGAATGCAGCATGACTTCCTCACAACTGACGACGACGTGGAAGCACGCAGCGTGCCAGGCAGGCCAGCACGCTTCGAAGAGACCGCTCAGCGATCCTTGGCATCCTCCTTGCTGACTCTCGAAATTGATTGAGGGCTGAAACCTCATGGCCACAAGTGGTGCTCGGATATGCTTCGTGATCTTCCCGTTTGTGACGGGCTTGTCCACGGCTGCCTGCACCAACGCGTTCGATGGCTATCAACGCGATACCGGCAACCGTGATAGTGGCACCGAGACTCCCAACACTCCCATTTTGGTGGCCCCCTCTTCTGAGGGCGGGATGGTCTCCGACGGCGGGATGACCGCAGTCCGGAGCGAAACCTGCATTCCTTGGACTTGTGAGCTTGCCGGCGCGGAATGCGGTGTGGCCCCCGACGGCTGCGGAGCAGCCCTCGATTGCGGCAGCTGTGAGCTACCGCAAACCTGCGGTGGTGGTGGAGTATTGAATCAATGCGGTTGCGAACCAAAGACGTGCACAGAACTCGGCGCCCAGTGCGGGATCGTTTCCGACTCCTGTGGAAGCGCGATTGACTGCGGCACGTGCAGGCTCCCGGACACGTGTGGCGGCGCGGGCATCGACAACATTTGCGGCTGTACTCCCACGACCTGTGACTCCCTCAATGCTGAGTGCGGGCTGATCGCCGATGGATGCAAGGGTATTCTCGATTGCGGTAACTGTCAGGCACCCGACGTATGCGGAATCGCAGCCCCCAATCGATGTTCTTGTTTGCCAACGACCTGCGAAGCGCAGCAAGCAGAATGTGGGCTAATCCAAGACGGCTGCAACGGTCAGCTGGATTGTGGCGGCTGCGGCCTGGACGAAATGTGCGGCACCTCGCCACCCAATCATTGTGGCCCAATAGTGTGCGTTGCGATCACCTGCAGCGATGTCGGAGGCATGTGCGGCAAGGTGCCCGATGGTTGTGGCAAGGAAATCGATTGCGGCGGGTGCAGCCCAGACTACGAGTGCAAGGAGCACCAGTGCGTCTGCAGGCCAGACAAGACCTGCCTTTAGGTCCTCAAGCTCACGCAGCTTGCTCCATGAGGTGCGGATGTGGGTGCATCGGCACCATACGTTTTGTGCGAGTCGGTCGTGACGCATCCGATCCCCACAGCATCGGTGTAAGGGCGCTCAATATCGTCCCACCATGATCTTTGCGTGACATTCTGTCCCAGGGGCGGCCGGTCCAAAGCGGAACACCCTCAATGATTCTGAGGCGATCAGGCCCAGAATTTTGGGAAATTCCGCTAAGGCGACGACCTAACGAGACATGACCTTAAACGGCACGAGATCTGCTTGGTGGTCGCGGATTCTACCGGCGGGGCAACAAACAAAAAGGAGGAGCAATGTCGGCATCCACAGCAACTGTCAGCGAAATACACGAGCGGTCGCCCAGCATCAGCTCCACACGGCTTCGAGTTGAATTCGAACTTGCAGCAAGACCGATGGTCCAGATGAACTCACTTTCATTGAGTTCCGCGTCAGCGCACATCGCAGACAGCGAACGAGGTCGCGACGCGGAGGCGCTAGCCGTCACAGATTATTACTACTAAGAGTGCAACGGTCATCGTACGGGGTGAGACCTGTTGGAGCGCGTGGGCTAAGCGCCAACGGCGCCCCCTCGGGCAATGCCTGGGTTCGGGTTCGAATCCCTCCAGTGGGACTCACTGATTAGATTTTTCTGCGGAGAGGGAGGGATTCGAACCCTCGGTACCCTTGCGGGCACACATGATTTCCAATCATGCACCTTCGACCACTCGGTCACCTCTCCGAACAGGGCTCATTGGCTTCGGTGGCATCGACGATGGCCGCGTTGCTCGCTGCGATGCGTGCTCACGTACAGCAGTACGCTCCGCGCGCTTCTCGCTCACGCCTTGCCCTCGCCGCGCCTCCTTCGCCACTGAACCCTGTTCATAATTTTTTTCAAACATACCTCATTGGTTTCGGGAGCATTGTGCTCTCGCGGTGCCGCCTTCGCCACTGAAGCATGTTTCATAAGTCTCTATTAAGCGTCTCCTTCGAGTAACTTGAGCCCGGAAAGCTCGACCCAGATGTGCGGACCCGGCGAGTACCGGAGCGGAGGCGTACTTGCAGTACGTCGAGCACCGGAACGGAGTTGGGGACGTGCAGATGGGGTGAGATCTCCGGGCGCGTTCAGCGGAGAGGAAGGGATTCGAACCCCCGGTACCTTTCGGCACACCTGATTTCGAATCAGGCACCTTCGACCACTCGGTCACCTCTCCGCGGCGGAGATTGACAGCGAGGATCCCCCCTGTCAACGCCTCCTCCTGGCCATAACCCCAAAAAACCAGCGATTTTTACAAAAATGCGGGCACGGCACGCCGTGCCCCTACAGGGCGTCGTGGGGCGACAAGGGGGGCGGGCGCTACGAGGAACGGTAATTGGGGGCTTCTTCGGTGATGTACACGTCGTGGACGTGACTTTCGCGCAGGCCCGCGCCGGTGATGCGGATGAACTTCGCGTTCTTGCGCAGCTCTTCGATGCTGTGCGATCCGGTGTAACCCATCCCCGCTCGCAAACCGCCCACCAGCTGCGCGATGATGGATGACAGTGAGCCACGGTGCGGAACGCGCCCTTCAATGCCTTCGGGCACTAACTTTTCGTCGGCCGTACCGGCTTGGCCGTAGCGATCGCGGCTGCCGCGTTTCATGGCGCCAAGCGAACCCATGCCGCGGTACTGCTTGTAGCTGCGACCTTGGTACAGGATCAACTCACCGGGGGCCTCATCCGTACCGGCGAACAGTGAACCGATCATCACGCTGGAAGCCCCAGCGGCAATCGCCTTCGTCACTTCACCGGAATACTTGACCCCGCCATCTGCGATCACTGGAATGCCCTGCGGCTCAGCGGCACCGACACAATCCGCAATCGCGCTGATTTGCGGCACACCCACTCCGGCCACCATGCGCGTGGTGCAAATGCTGCCTGGGCCAATGCCCACCTTAACCGCATCGACGCCCGCGTCGATCAGCGCCTTGGTGGCGTCCGCCGTCGCGATGTTGCCAGCGATCAATTGCACTTTGGGGTGACGCTTTTTGATTTCGCGCGCCGCATCGATCACCCCGCGTGAGTGGCCGTGCGCGGTGTCGATCGCTAGCACATCGACGCCGGCTTCCACCAACGCGTCACTGCGCTCGTAGCGATCTGTGCCGGGCCCGATCGCCGCACCTACTTGCAATCGACCACGAGTGTCTTTGTTGGCCAGTGGGTTGAGCTCCGCTTGGAGTAAATCCTTAATAGTGATTAGCCCCACCAGCTTGCCGCCATCCACCACCAACAGTTTCTCGATGCGGTGGGTGTGCAACAACGCGCGCGCCGCTTCCGCCTTCACACCGGGCGGCACGGTGACCAGCTTGGTGGTCATCAGCGCGCTGACGGGTTGATCCAAATTTTGCTCGAAACGCACATCACGCGCCGTGAGAATACCCACCGCGGCCTCACCCTCAACCACGGGCACGCCGGAAACATTGTGCGCGCGCATCACTTCCAGCGCTTCGCGCAGCGATTGTCGCGGCGATACCGTGACGGGCTTGAGAATAATGCCGCTTTCTGCGCGCTTGACCCGCTCGACTTCCATCGCCTGCTCGGCGGGCGACATGTTCTTGTGGATCACCCCTAATCCACCTTGCCGCGCCATGGCGATTGCCGAGCGGGCTTCCGTCACTGAATCCATCGCGGCGCTGACCAGGGGGATATTCAATGAGATGCCGCGTGTGAGCTTGCTTCGTACATCCACATCGACCGGCAGCACGTCGCTGTACGCCGGGACGAGCATCACGTCGTCGAAGGTCAGGTACTCGCGCAGGCTCTGCTCAAACATGGCCGAGCATACCCAGAGAAACCGCCTTGTCCAGTCTGCCCGAAGACTTTGGTCGCCGCTGCGCTAGGTCGGGTATTTGGCGGATTTTCCGCGGTAATCCGTGGTTTTCTCGCAGCGTGGGTGCTACGCATGTGGCGTTTGTGTGGGCCACTTGGAGTAGACGTATGAACAGGTTAAAGGGCGCAGCGCTGGCAATTGGGCTCACTACGTTGGGCGTCATTTGCCCCCGGCATGCCCACGCTGAAGGACGCCCGATTGATGCATTCCCGCTGACCGCAAAGCCTTCCATCGACGGCCTCTTGCGCGAGTGGCCCACGCTGACGGAGTTTGGCTACCGGGGAGGGGGCAATGGCCGAGCGAAGGGTTTGATCGCGTACGACGCGGAGCGTCTGTATGTCGTGATGGACGTATCGGACGACCATTTAGTACGCACGCCGAATTACGCCTCGGGCGAAGATGTGGCGAAGCTGTTCTTGAATTTCCCGGTGCGGGGTTCAGGTCGGGGCAAGACACACCAGGTCGATCTATTCCCGGGCAACTCATCGTCGATTGCCGGTCTGGTCAAAGTCGATGGAGCCAAAGTCACGGGTGCGAAGTTGGTGGAAGCACCGAAGCAAGGTGGGTTCACTTTTGAAGCGGTAATCCCTTGGGCTGCATTCGCAGAAGCGGCAACGACGCGCGTCGGCTTGACCGCAGCTTTGCAATACCTGGATCACGACAGCGCAGGGGGGAGTGCGACGGTGCTCAGCACTGCCTCCAGCGCGCAGGGGAGCTTGCCGCCTTTTCGCCTTGAAGCGGAGTATTCAATCGATCAGAGCTTGCTCAATCGCGAGCGCTTGGGCCCCATTCCCAGCCGCCAAGTGGTGGGGGATGTAGCCGGCGATGGCTGGCTGGAGAAGGTCGCCATTCACGGGCACTACATGGTGATCGCCGGTTGGGGATACCGGGGGGGCAAGGAATTCTATTTTCAAGATCTGGGCAGCGACGCGACCGTTTCCCGTCTTGAGTTGATGGATCTGACCAACGACGGCAAGGACGACATTGTGCTGCAAAAGCGCGTGACCATCGCGGGCCTAGAGCGCGAGATCTTCCAAGTGATCACCATCGACGCAGGGAAAGATCAGCCCTACGCGGCGTTGTCACAAGAAGTGGTGCTGCAGGCGGAGGGCAAGCGCGTTGAGAATCGACTGACCTTTGAAGGCTCAGGAAAAAATAGGAAGATCCGCATCAGCCAGGGCAGAGCGGACAACGATCTGGATCCCAAAGCCTTCGAAATGTCCGGCGGAGACGATCTGAAATCTGCGCTGATGCCTTGGGACGCGGTGCAAAGTCGCGCTTTTTCTTGGAATGGTCACGGGTTCGCGTCCGACGACGAAGCGGGAACCCCGAAAATGGCGCGCCCTGTGCCAGCGGGTGCTCGGAGCCAGAACGCTGCAGCGAAGAGCGAGCCGGCTGACAACACGCCGCCGCCTCCCAGGCCCCCCACGCCGGATGAACTCTTGGATCGGGTGTATGCGCTGTACAAGAATGAGCACAACGTGGGCAATGCAAAGCCGCGCTTCGATTTTGTGACGGATGTCGCCGCAGATCCAAGGCCCGAGCGAGTGCTGGTGCACGGCAAAGATCTGGTGGCCTTTGGCAAAGGGTTTCAGGACGGCGCAAGCTACGTTTATCTCACTATCGGCGTTGAGCAGCCCAGCGACATCACCGGCGCTACCGCCTTTGACATCACCGGCGACGGCAAAGCCGAAGTGATTGTCTACGGCGTGTTGCGCGCCAAAGCCAGCAAGAGCATGGGCGGAAAAACCATCACCCGCCAAGTGATGTTCATCTATCAAGTCCGCGAATCCGGTATCCATCGCATCTTTGCAGCCGAAACGGGTCGCTCGTTGGAAGACAACGCGATCTTAGGTCGCGTTCGCTTCCTGCCCAACAACAAGGGCAAGCGCATTGAGTTGGGCCCCGGGCAAGCTGTGGGTTGGCAACAGAACAGTTACCCGTTTCCGCCGGATCGCACTCAGTACGGCGGTTTCGAGCCCCTGCTCTTGCCCTGGACCGACATGCCCACCCGCCGCTACCACTACGATGGCGAAAACTACGTCGCGGAGTGAGCAGCAATCCCGCGGTGCTCAGCGCAACACAGTGAGGCCGAGTAGGGCCCAGTCGCCTGGCCTCACGGTGATTTTGTAGCGCTCGCTGCGGCCGCGGGCGCCGAGATCGACCCAGTGGGTGCCCGCGGGAATGGTGAAGCGGGCCACGGTGATGCGCGCGGGAAGGGTTGACCAGCTGCGTGTATCGGGGGTGTCGGTCGCGGTGAGAGTGGCCTGCGTCACCAAGCTGAGAATGGTGCCCAGTGTTCCTCCTCCACTGGCCTTGTCGGCCACTTCGCCCGCGACCAAGCGCGTGATCAAGCGCGTGATGGCTGAGGCCACCACCGAACCTTTGATGTCATCCCAAGCTTTCTTTGCTTCAAGATCCACCGCCAAGGCTTGCTCGATCACGCGCGAAGAGCCATCGACGGCGAGATGGGCGCTGCCCCATTCCCCTCGAGGTTGGCCCAATTCGGGAAAATTCACCCAGGTGACCAGCCCCTGTGCTGCTAGGCGATTGGCCCGCGCTTGATCGTATGGGCTGAGTGCACCGCTGGCGAAAGTGAGGGCCAAACCGATGGGAACGCGCTTGGCGATTTTCGCTGGCACGCGGCCGTAACTGATCACCACCAGCACTTCGGCGGGTTGATCAGCGGCGGCGATGGCCGGTGTTGCGGGGGAAGCTGTAGCTGTTGAAGCTGAATTATTGGGGTTGTTTGGGGGTGGCGTCGCAGCGCTGCTCGGCTCGGCCTGCGCGGCGTATTTCTTCAAAATGGCGTCGATGCGCGGTGTTCGGTAGCTGCTCTTTTGCGCAAGCCGCACAACCGCTGGCTCCAGCGAGCCAAAGGGCTGTTGCGCTAGCGCCTCGTCGTAATAACGCAGCGCCTCGTCGGGATCGTTGCTCTTCTCGAAGATGAAACCGGCGAGGTAGCTGCCCGGGGCAATCAGGGCGGCACTGCTGCCTTTTGTGTCTTTTACGAAGCGCTGCATCACGGCTAAACGTCGCGCTTCAACGCGGGCGCCCTCGAGATCGTGTTGCGCCAGGTAATTCACCATGTTCATGGTGTTGATCAGCAGCTTCTCGTAAATCGGCGCCTTGTAGGGGCCCGTACTGTCGGAAAAGACATATTTCCCAATATCGTCCAAGCTGCTGCGAGAAAAATCCAGAACTTCAATTTGCTTGTCCGCCACAGAAAGATCGCGCTCGCTGAGCTCATAGTTCTTCAGCGACTGCAGCACCATCGCGCGATCCAAGATGAACAGCACATTGTCGCCGCCAATCTTGGGCGGCAATTGTTTGGCATTGGGCACATCCAGCGCTTCGTTGTAGCGCGTGAGGGCATCGTTCGTTTGCCCTGCATCCAACGCGCTTCGGGCGGCCTTGGTGTAGTCGGAGTGGCTCGCGCAACCGGCCGCACCCACGGACAACGCTGCGAGCAACAATCCCGAGAAGCGCACGTTGAGCATCGGAAACACAGCCGGTCACGTGCAGATGGGCCGAGATCCTTGGACGTGATTTAGTCGAGGAGCGCTTTTGTTACGCTGGTTTTGTTTTGCCAAAGGATGTCGCCCGTTTGCGCATCGAGGACACGCATGAACAGGAAGTACTGAACGCGGCGTTGATCTTGGCCCCGCTCGTCGACCGAGTACACCTTGCCGGTGATGAAATAGCGGGCGCCCACTTGCTTGCCCCACTGCGCGATCTGGGCTTGATCGAATGAATCCGACTGTTGCTGACGCAACTCGGCCATCAATTGAGGCTGATCTTCTTGGCTGATCACGCGCACATGGCCAGCGTTGACCATGATCGTTTCAATGTCGCTCAAAAGCGATTGCAGCGCGCTGTCGATGTGCTCACTGGTTTCGTTCTTGATGCGCATCACCGCGAGGGAAGGGCGATTCTCCGTTTGCCAGCGCCCCACGACTGCGGACTTCTCCAGCACGTCCATGTTCTGCTGCAGCATCTTCTGCAGATCCTTCCGATCGAGCCCGGTGCTCAAGGCTTGATCGTCGAGGCCAGCCACTTCGTCGCCGCGCACGGCTTTAGGCCCACCGCAGGCAACGGCACCTCCGAGTACTGCGAAGATCAGGGAACAGAAAACGGCGTGAGTCAATCGCATGGCAAGCTCCTTGCTGCTAGGCATAGCCCAGCCCAAAGGCCGCGGCAATTGCCCGCCTCTGCTGCTCGCCGCGCGACGATTCAGCTAGAATTGGCTCAAGTCTGAGTCGGTTGTCGGCGCACCGGAATGATCTGCACGCGGCGGCTGTCGCCTTCGCCCTCGCTGCGGGTGACCACGCCTTCGAGTTTGGCTAAGGCCAAGTGCACCACCCGGCGATCCCTCGGGCTCATTGGCTCGAAGGTAATGATCTTGCCGTCGGTCATCGCTTGCTTGCCCAGGCGACGCGCCATGGTGGCGAGCGAATCTTCGCGGCGGCTGCGGTAGCCCTCCGCGTCCACGGTGACATAGCGGCGCTCGAGACCGGGGCGATTGACCACGCGATTGCACAAAAACTGGATCGCGCTCAAGACCTGGCCCTTCTTGCCGATCACACGGCCCGAATCCGGTCCAACAACTTCGATGTGGATGTCGTTCGGTGCTTCTTCACTTTGAGCGCTCAAGATCACTTCGCAATCCATCTGCATCTTGCTGATCAGTGAGCTGAGGAATTCGAACGCTTGCTTCGCCCGATCATCGGCTGGCTCTGCGCTCTTACGCGGTTCTGAATCGCCCTTAGCGGATTCTGCGTCTCTCTCGTCGGTGTTATTCTCTTGCTCCATGGTGGGTTCTCCCTTGTGAAAACTTCTGGCTCAGGCCTTAGGCAGTTTCTTCTTGTCGTTTGAGACGCCAACCGTGCGGCGCACGTGGCGTTCAACGGCTTGTTGCTGCACGATGCCGAGCACGCTGTTCGTGAACATGTACACGCCCAACCCCGAGGGTAAGAACAGCATGAACACGGTGAACATCGAGGGCATGAAATACATCATCATCTTCTGCTGCACCGGGTCGCCCTGCATGGGCATCACCTTCTGCTGCACGAAGTAGGTGGCGCCGATCACGAAAGGCAGCACGAAATAAGGATCCGGCTGGCTCATGTCCGGGAACCAGAGGAACGGAATGTTGTATAGCTCCACCGCTGTTTGCAGTGTCGTGTACAGCGCGAACCACACCGGCATGGTCAGCAAGGTGGGCAAGCAACCCATGAACAGGTTCACGTTGTGCTTGCGATAAAGTTCCATTTGCGCGACGCCTTTTGCCCGCGCATCGTCCTTGAATTTCTCGTTCAGTTGGTCGAGCTCAGGCTTGAGTTCGCGCATGCGGATCATGTTCTTGATCCCAGGCCACATCAGCGGGAACAAGATGAGCCGCGCGGTGAACGTGAGCAAGACCACCGCTACGCCCCAATTCGGCAGCACGCTGTGCACCGCCAAGAGAAAGCCCACCAGCACCTTGGCAATTGAAGTGAAGAACCCCAGATCGATCAGATCCGACAGCTCGTGGGTGGCGTTGCCGGCTTCCGCCAGCACTTGCCGTTCTTTCGGGCCAACGTAGGCCAGGACTTCGTAGCTATCCGATCCGCCGGGTTGCAACAGACGATCCGGAAAGGCCAATCGGGCGCGGTAGAAGTTGCCTGAACTCGGGTCGCTGGCGCTGTCGTTGTTGAAACGATTTTCGATCTGCAGCTGGCATTCCGGCACGTTAGGCGATTGCACCGGTGCCAGCGCCTGCGAAAAATAGGCATTGGAAATCGCCGTGAAAGAAGGGCGCCCGCTCACTTGATACCAACCCCACGGCTGCGTTGCAGCGAAGGGGGGCTCTTTGAAATCATCCGGTTCGAACGCGTCCGGAAGTAAGCGCACCGCTTTGTCGTTGGCGATCTTGCATTCGGTGCGGGTCACATAGGGGCTGACGCGGAATGCCTTCCCCTTGACTTCAGAGGTCAAGCGCCACGCCGCGGTGTCAATCGCCATGGCGTGGCGACGCGGCTCAGCGGCCAGGTTAGTGATGGTATTTTTTACGAGCAGGCCGTACGGCGTATCGGCCGCAACAAAGCTCTTCTCGATCTGCACCTGGGCGTCTTTGTATACGAAATCGCAGCGCTTACCGTCGCTGGGCAGCAACGCGTAATCCATAGAATCGTAAGCCACATTCCAAGGCGCGTTGCTCGACTGTGGGCTGGTCGGGTTACGCCACTGAACGAACAATTGCTGACGGAACTCGTGCAAGCCCGGCTTGTTCGGGTTCTCTGCATCGGGATCGCTCAACGCGACGCCGGGGTGCGGCGTGGTTGATAGATCGATGGGGGCGCCATGTTGGGTGTATTTGGGCGTGGTGAGTTTGAAATGGGTCAGCGTTGCGCCACGCGTGGTCAGCGTGGCAACGAAGCGATCCGTCTTGATCTCGCAGTACTGGTAGGCCGCCCGCGGCGAGGGCGTCAGTTGCGCTTCTTGACGGATGCCTTGAGCGTGCCCGCCCTCTTGCTTGGACCCCCCGAAGTAGCGAAAGAGCAAGAATGCGCCTAGCAGCAGGAACAAGAAACGGAAGATGCCGCCGGAGTTCTGCATAGTCAGTGCCGATGCAAGTGCGCGGCCTTTGGCAACGCCTCCGGAGGAGGATCGAAGCCCGGTGTGCTGAACGGGTGACAGCGCAGAACGCGCTTGATGGCCAGAAAGCTGCCCCTGAACGCTCCGAATCGTTCAATGCTCTGCTGAGCGTAGCGCGAACAGGAGGGCTCAAAACGACATTGCCCGCCCAACAACGGAGAGATCAACAGCTGATAGAGGCGGATCAGCGCTATCAAGAGTCGCTCGGTCATCAGCGTGCTCCTTGTGCGTTCGCGATGGAGTGTGCACGCGCAATGCTGCTCACGGTGCGACGCAGCGCCGGCTCCGCGCTGCGCCACTGCGAAACCACATCCAGCAATTTCATTTCACCGAGCGACGCGCGCACGATCACAACCAAATCCAAGCCCGGCTGCCACAGATCGCGCGTGGCTCGAAAGGCTTCGCGCACCAAGCGCTTTGCCCGATTGCGCGCGACAGCGTTGCCCACTTTGCGGGAGGCGGTAATGCCGAGACGAGGCGAGCGTTGGGCTGCGTTAGGCATGTGCAGTAAGAACACGAAATGACGGGTGACCACGCGAGAAGCTTGTGCCTGAACAGCACGAAACTCGGAGCGCTTGCGGAGGCGCGACGCAGCCGACAGTCGACCTGAACTCAGAGTACGCCCTGAAGTCAGGGGACTGATGGCACTCGCGGCCATCGCAACGTCACTTCTTGTCGTTACCGGTCACGGTCAGACGCCAGCGGCCCTTGCGACGGCGATTCTTGAGGACATCGCGTCCCCCTTTGGTTTTCAGGCGCTTGCGGAAGCCGTGAGTGCGAACACGGCTCAAATTGTGAGGCTGATAGGTGCGTTTCATGATGGCCCTCTTGGGCTATTGCAGCAGAGCTGCGGTAAATCGTGGGGGTGCGAGGATCCGCGTTAGCGAGAAAACAAAGGGGAACTCACTTGCTGTGAGGAGGCATCTTTGCCTCTTTGAACACAACGTGCTTGCGCAGAACGGGATCGTACTTTTTGAACTCGAGCTTGCCCTGTTGGGTGCGCTTGTTCTTGGTGGTGTAATAAGTGAAGCCAGTTCCTTCGGAGGAC
>DATJEQ010000457.1:0-5944 GCA_035496495.1 Polyangiaceae bacterium | reverse complement strand
CCTCCTATGTCCTATGAGGCCGAAGGGGCGGGCTGTACTACGAACTCAACACGACGGTTGTTGGCGCGGCCTTCGGGCGAATTGTTGTCGGCGATGGCTCGCGTGAGACCAAAGCCTTGTGCGGTGACCCGATCACTGGCGATGCCGCGCGAGACCAGATAATCCCGTACCGATTGAGCCCGGCGCTGTGAGAGATCCAGATTGTACGGCGCGGAGCCCTGTGAGTCCGTGTGGCCTTCGACCACGATATTGGACAGCGGATCTTCCTTGATCAGCGCGGTGGCAACGTCGTTGAGTTTCACCTGCGCTGTCGGCAGCAGATCCGATTTCGCCGATGCGAACAAAACACTGCCTGACAGCGTGATGACCATTCCCCGCGTTTCCTGTTTCACGCTGGCGAACTTGGCCAGATCCGCCGCTGCTTGGAGAGCTCGCGTCTCTGCCTCTTTGCGTCGAGTCGTTTCGTTTGCCAAGGCGACACCCTGAGCGGTGTATGCGCTGCCTTGCGCTACCATTGCTGCTCGCGTGCGAGCCAACTCGGCAGCCGTCGTTGCCACAGTCTTCTTTTCATCGGCGTGCATGGCGTCGACGGTAGCGTCTTTGGATTGGTCGGTTTGTCGGGCGCGTGCAACAGACTCGGCGAGTTCCGTTTTGCGCAGAGCCAGATAAGCTTGGTCCCTGGTGTTGCGCGTGTCGCCGTCTTCCTTGAACGACGCTTCCGCTGCATCCAACTGCTTCTTCGCGGTGTCCATGTCGCTGGGGTTGAGCGAGCTGGCAGGGCCCTTGCTGGCGCGGTCGTAGGCGATACGCGCGCTGACAAGATCCTGTGGGGGTCTGGCGGGTGCGCAAGCCACCACGCTGAGAACATTGGTGAGGACAACTAACATACCGATGCGTTTCATATTTCTCATTTGATTGCTCCCTGTCCAACATTCGTAGCGGCCTGAGCCGCTGAGTTGTCGACTGCTTCTTGATGGTCGAGGCGGGCAGTCTTTTCGCGTGCCTGCGCTATCGCCAGTTCCGCATCTGCTTTTGCTCGAATGAGCAGTGTGTCAGCACGCTCATTGTCGTTTTTCGCCATTGATTGCTGCGCTTGTGTGATCTGATCGTGAGACAGCTTCAGCGAAAGCTGTGCCGCCGGCACGTCTGCCGCCCCAAGCTCCGTTGCGCTGCGCTCCGCAGACTGTGCTTCCGCCAAACGCTGGGTGGGCGGTGGAAAACTTCCTCCACATGCCAGCGCGAGTGGCGCCGCGATTACGAGGGGAAATATGAATTTATGTCGCATTAGTATCCGATTCCGATTCATTGGTGCTCTCCTGCATTGTGGGCCGTCGGCTACGATGCCGATTGACCTGTGACTTTGTTGCCCGCAGTCGTATCCCCCGTGCCAGCTCGGCTGCTTTGGGGGAACTGCGCGATCCTGTCGGTCTGCGCGTTGCGGGTTTGTATGTTGTCGCCAACCTTTTCCTGGATTGCACCGTGGTGTGCTTCCAAAACCCCCTCGATCATCTTGTCGTCATTGCGTGTGAGCTTCCCCCACAGGCGTTTGGCACCACCGGTGAATTGGTTCCACAGTCCTTGGGCTTGATCTTGGTTCATGGGAGTGCCCGCTCTAGTTGGCTGATTTGTTGTGGGCCACGTTGTTGCCCTGCGTGGAGCCCTTGACGTCGCTGGCTGCCGTGTTGCCCGTTGCTGCATCCGTTGATTTGTCGGGAGGGGTCAGAAACTTGACGATCCAGGCATTGACTTGAGCCTCGGCGTCGTCCTTTATGATCCCGTAGCGCTCTTGCAACTTACCGATCAGTTGTTCCTTCTTGCCGGCGACGTTCACCACGTCATCATCCGTGAGCTTGCCCCACTGTGATTTTACCTGTCCGGCGACCTGATGCCATTGTCCTGAGATCTGTTCCCAATTCATGATTTGTTCCTCAATTGTGGTTAATGCTTGGTGGAAATGTGTGCGGTGCGCGACTCAAGCGCGGGGCAATAGCCGGTCACTGAGCAGGCTCGACCACGGTGCTGCTATCGATATTGACCGCAGTCTGCGCGAGCAGGCGCCCATTGACCGATGCCCCGGTCTCCAGTGTGATCGCCGTTTGAGTCAGTACAATGCCTTCGCAGTGCGACGTTGTGCCGAGTGACACCGCTCCAGCAACCTCCCAGAAAACGTTCTTCGCCAGTGCGCCGCCGGCTAGGGACAGGTTCGTGGCGCTGCTCAGCGTGAGATCGCCCGCAATCTGGAAGATCCAAACGCTTGTTGCACTCCCGCTGAGCGTGACGTTCGCTGGAATCAGCAGCCCCGTGCTCCACTGGTAGACGCCCGGGGTGAGGGTCATGCCGCCGATGTCGCCGGCCCCGAGCTCAGTCACGTTCGGTGCGCGCCCTGCGGCATCCGTGTACGCGAGCTCCATGTCGCTGACAGCGGTAGTCAGCAGGGAAGGCGTGGGGGATGCGTAGGTCGCCGCGTACACTTTTCCGGTGATCTGCGCCGAGGTGGAAAACACGTTGGACGGATCCGCGATGAGTGAAAACTGGGTGATATAGGTGGCAGCCGCTGGGCTAACACCAATGTCTCCCGTGATCGCGGATGTGGGCACGGTGGAAATGCCCGTCTTGGCGAGGATGACAAAATCACCGGCTCTGCCTAGATCCACAGGCAGCGTGAGATTGCCGCCATCTGCGACGCTTCCCGCGTCCGTCGTGATGGCTCCTCCGGCGGCACTGCTTCCGCTCATGGAGTGGGTGCCGCCCGTGGTGTTGTTACCCCCTACTGAGGGGGTTCCACCGCGACCCGCTGTTGCGTGAACTGCGCCGGCGAACCCGCCACTGCCGCCCTGATGACTGCCGCCCGTGGTTCCGATGGTCCCGGCGTTCGAGTCATGGGTTGTACTGTCCGCTGCATCTGAGCTGCCACAGGCCGCAACAACGGAGATGAGTAGGAACGCATTTGCTGCGCTGTTTCGATACGAACGAGATAGAGTCATTTAAATTCCTTGCTCAAAAATTAGGTAACGACTTTGCGCCCTTGGATCACGCGCACCAGCACCACCACGATCGCCACCACCAACAAGAGGTGGATGAATCCCCCCATCGCGTGTGCGCTCAGGAGCCCCAGAGCCCAAAGCACCAATAGAATCACTGCAACGGTCCAAAGCATGTCGATCCTCTTTCACTGCAAGCATTCACAAACTGGGCGCCCACCGATCCTCAGAGAAGTACTCTCTGTGCAGCGTGGTCGCGCTGCCGCCCCTAGAGCACTATTCGGGCCAAGATCAGCGAATGCACGTTTCAAACGTTAATTCGCGGGCCGAGCAGAAAGATGCCTGGCTCGTTCCATCAGAATGAAGTACCGGTTAGTTCATTCTGAAAGAGTGATGCTTGCGTGCAGAGGATCTGAATCACAAAGAGCTCCTGGAGCTGGATCCCGAAGGCGGACTGATCCGGTTCGCTGGGCAGCGGGCCCTGCTCATTGACGCGGTGGCGATGGGGCTATTGCGCAAATACCTGGTTGAGAACTTTGGCCTGAATGCGGCGCGTGCCGTGTTGACTCAATTTGGCTTTGCCCACGGCTGGCGCATGGCAGAAGCGCTTCAGGCGGAGTTCAAGTGGAGCAGCGACGAAGACTGGCGCACCGCAGGTATTCGTATCCACACGCTCGAAGGGCTCTTCCGCGTGGAAGCTGGAGGCAAAGATCCGCTTTCCAAGGAGGGTTCCATGCTCGTCGCTTCATACGAGGCGGAGCAACACCTTCTGCATTTCGGTCGTGCCGATGCGCCCATGTGTTGGACAATTTGTGGCCTGATGAGCGGCTACATCAGTCGAGCTGCGGGCAAGGAGATCTACGTTCTTGAGGATCGCTGCATGGGCAAGGGGGATGCAGGCTGTCACCTCCTTGGGCGCACACGTGAAGAGTGGGGGGATGAACGCGCTGGAGAATTGCAATTCTTCGAGGCAAAGCGGCTGGGGGAATGCCTGGATGTTTCACTGCACCGAGTGACGGAAACATTGAAGATTGCAGAGCGGAAGCTGCGCGAACGCCGCCGAGCATGGATTAGGGTAGCTCCCGACGTTGAGGCGCCGCTCGGGATTGTGGCCATAAGTTCAGCGATGCGGAAAGTTGTGGATTTAGCCTGTCGCGTGGCCAAGGTAGATTCCACCGTGCTCATCACTGGTGAAAGTGGTGCCGGCAAAGAGCGCATCGCGCGGCTCGTCCACGACGAATCAACGCGAGCAGCCGGTCCGTTCATTGCCATCAATTGCGGCGCGATCACAGAATCTTTGCTGGAGAGTGAACTATTTGGGCACGCCCGCGGCGCATTCACCGGTGCAACGGCGGATCGCCCCGGACTTTTCGAGGCTGCCAACAAGGGCACCTTGCTGCTCGATGAAGTCGGCGAGGTGTCACCGGCCATGCAGGTCAAGCTTTTGCGGGCGTTGCAAGAGCGGGAGGTCCGCCGTGTTGGCGAGAACAAGAATCGTCAGGTTGATGTGCGCGTGGTGGCCGCCACCAACCGCGATCTGGCTCACGGTGTGGCAGGGGGAAACTTCCGCCAAGATCTCTATTACCGACTCAAGGTGGTGGAGCTGAACGTGCCGCCTTTGCGTGGTCGTAGAGACGACGTTCTGCCGCTTGCTCGGGTGCTGCTTGCTGACGCTGCGTTACGAATGAAACGCAAGATCGAGGGGCTCGCGCCCGGGGCTGCTGATCGGCTGTTGCGCTACGAGTGGCCCGGCAACGTGCGCGAACTCGAAAACGCGATGGAACGCGCCGTGGCGCTGGCACGCGGAAGTCGGGTCGAGTTGGAAGATCTCCCCGAAGAGGTACGCGAGGCCTCCCCCATGGCGATGGGGATCAGCGGTGCCGTACGACCGCTCAGTGAGGTCGAGAAGGATTACATCATTGCCGCGTTAGCCCTGAACGGCGGCAACCAGACGCACACCGCCGAGCAGTTGCATATCGGGTCAGCCACATTGTACCGCAAGCTCAAGGCCTACGGCCTGATCGGTGCGAACCGCGCCGAAGTGGCCCAATAGCCCAGTTGCGTCGGCGTCGGGCCAGCGTGAGCAGCATCGCAAAGCCTAACAAGATAGGTGTTTTCCCCGTTGCCTGTGCGGGAATGAGCCTGCAGCCGCAGCCGGATTTGCTGTCGGCAGCTGGAGCCGTGGTTCCGCCGTGAGTTGCGGAGTGCGTGCCAGCGGCGCCAACGGTGCCGCCGAAGGCTGTGCTTCCGCCGCTTGCAGTCGTTCCGCTGCCCGCTGGGGTGAGCGACGTCGAGCCACCCGCTCCACCGACCATTGGGCTGCCGATTGGACTGATCGTGCCGCCGGCGGGAGCTTGGGTGGGGGCAACTGCCAGATCTTCGGTCGCTGTGCAGCCGTCGGCGGCGGCAGCGACTTGGAACATCAGGGGGTGACCGTCGTAGGTGGTGCCGGCGGTGATCGCGATTTGGCAGCGATCGCCCGCAACCGTCGTGGTGACATCCGATTTACCATCGGTGCCTTCGGGGGCGTCGAACACGATGTGGCGCGCGGCGCCGGTCCCGGGCACCCCGTAGCTGAGCGTCGCTCCTGCTGCCCCATCTTGAGCGCTGGAAGCCACGACGTAGCTCTGTTTCATCGAGCGAAATATTGCGGCACCCACAACACCCGCGTTATCTCCAGCGTTATCGTACGGCGCGTCATTGAGAGAAGCGACCTGTGCCGGATCCTCCGCGCTGCCCAAAGCGTCGAGCACATGGATCCCCAGGGCGTTGGGACCCGAAATTTGCACCGAGTAAACATACGCCGCAAAGCGACCGGTGGTGCAGGTGCCGTCGTAACAATTTTCGTTGACCGCAACGGCTTGCACGCTGGGTGTGCCGGCCGACAATGCCACGGTGTGGATCGTCAGTTTGGATTGACCCACAGTGGCGCTGTAACCGACGGCACCCTGTGTGAGTTCCGT
>DATJEQ010000456.1:0-13377 GCA_035496495.1 Polyangiaceae bacterium | reverse complement strand
GACGGCTGTTCACCGCTCTGTGTGAAGGAAATTATTCGATAGTTTCGCACAGTTCCCCAGGGTGGGCGCAGCGGTTATCGAAGCGCCCACACCACGACACAGAAGGCCCAGTCGTGCGCAAAGCCGGCTGGGCTTAGTGGTAATCTGGCCGGCATGCGACGAACAGCAGCTGGGCTGAGAGCAGTCATTCTGTGCGTGGCGTTCGTGTTCTGTACTGCCGAAGGTTGGTCTCAAGAAAACGCTGCACAGAGCAAAGATACAGCAACCCAACCCACGACAGCAGCGCCAGCCCCAACCGCCCCGAGTGCCAATCGCGCGCAGCCACCGTCGCCATTAAACCCCGAGCCGAACGAGTTCCCCAAGGGGCCAACGCTGGCGCCGCCTTCGCAATACGACGATTTGTTGGCTCAGATCGCCGCACTGCGGAGTCGCGTCGCAGCCCTGATGACCAGCTTGTTCACGAGCAAATTGATCGTCAACGTGCAGAGCGACAGCAGTGACACGCACATCACCAGCTTAGTGCTCACCCTGGATGGTGGCGTGGTCTACAGCAGCAGTAGCCTAGAGACCGACGACGAGCGCCAAGTATACGAGCACTCAGTGGCGCCGGGTACACACGTTCTCGGGCTCCAAGTTGAGCGAGCTGATGCGCGCGGCAAACAATACACGAGCTTTCAACAGTCCCGCTTTTCGGTGTTGGTGCCGGCCAAGAAAAAGCTCGAAGCGGTGTTCAGTTTGGGTGACGATTCCGACATGGCCGAAGCATTCCCCAGTGGGGAATCGGGCGAATACCTGTTGAAGGTCAAATTGTTCGCGCACGTGGTGGAGTGATTGCAACGTGGGGTCGATGAGGAATCTTCGCACCATGAGAAGCTGGTCGGTGCCCTGTTTGGGTTTGGCTCTTGGCTTACACAGTGTCCTTGCGGCCGCACAATCTTCGGTATCTGCTCCTGCTCCGCAGGGGGAGGGCACCGTCGCGGCCCAGGGTGCTGCACCGGTAAGTGCTGCGCCCAGTGAACCACAAGGGATGAGTTCCACGGGGGTAGAGGTCGGAGCAGCGCCGAGCACCGCGTCGCCGAACGGGCCGAGGGATGACACTCGCATGGGTGCAATGCAAGCGTATCAAGTAGCGCTTCAGCGCCAACGACTGGACGCAGCAGCGGGTGGGCTGAGTGCCGCACGCTTACGCGAAGAACTCCAGCGTGCAGAACAGATGGTGCAAGACGGGCGATCCGACGAAGCGATCGGCGATTTGGTTTATTGGATTTCGAACCCAAGCTTTGCGCCGCTCGCCGAGTTGCCTGAGGGGCGCGGTATGCGCTTCCTATTGGGAGACGCGCTGGCGCGAGCGGGTGTCATCGAATTGGCACGGGGGCACCTATTGCCGCTGCTTAATGGCAAGCAGGATCTGTGGTTTCGTCGCGCGGTGAGAACGGAGATCGACTTGGCGCTGCGTTCGCCCAGCGCTGCGGTGCTGCTGGCTGATCTGCAGCCCATTGAAGCTCACGCTCCAGTAGAATTACGTAGTGATATCGAATACTTACATGGTCGTGCCCTGGAGACAGCAGGGCAAGCGCAAGCGGCGCTTTCCGCCTACCACGCCGTGACTCCGCGCGGGCGCTTCTGGGCCCAGGCGCAATACCGCGCCGGTCTGTTGCAGGTCGATGCGGGGCAATACAAGCAAGCTGAGAATCTATTTTGCCTCGTTGCAGATCCTAAGCAGACACCGAAGGAGGCTCCGCTCTTCGGCGGCAGCGATTTCTTTCAAGTCAGGGATTTAGCTCGCCTTGGTCTGGGGCGTGTGGCGCACGAGCAATACCGTTTCGACGATGCGCGCTATTACTATTACCTGATCCCGCAGGATTCAGATCATCTGCCCGAAGCCCTGTATGAATCCGCCACCTCGCGTTATGAGGCGAAAGATTACACCGCTGCGCGCGATCTGCTGCAAGAGCTGCGCGCGGTGGGGGGCGGTCACGTCTATCAAGACGAAGCCTGGGTGCTGGAAGCCTATGTGGACATGGCCCTGTGTGAGTTCCCCAAGGCGGATGCCAAGCTGAAGTTATTCGTCAAGCGTTACGAGCCGGTTCGCTCTGCGATTCGGCAATTGCTGGGTGATTCTAACGCCCTTCAGCATTTGGTCGAAGCGTTGCGACTCAATCAAGATCCCGCGCTAGCCGGATTGGGAGTCGAAGACGATGTGGCGCGCACGGTGGGGGTGCTACTGCGCGTCGATGCCAGCTACCGCGCCGCTTCTCAGCAAATGGCAGATTTGGATCATCAGCTGCACGGGCTCAGTCAATCCATGGCTGAATTGGACGCCTTGCAATCAAACCTGGCGGCGCCTGGTGCGCTTCAGCCGCGCGCCAACGACACGGACACGCGGAACGCCACTCAGAAGGTAGACCTGATCAACGATCAACTCAGCGACGTTCAGCGCTCGCTCCGTCAATTGCAACGGAGCGGCAAGACGGCGCAGCTGGCCGGTCTCAGATCCGAGTTCGTGAGGCTGCAAGAGCAGGCAGCGACGCTGCAAGCGGCGCAGCACGCCAGCGTTGCCACCCCAGCGCCGGGCGCGACTGTTGGGCTACCCGCATTGCTCGCGGCAGATCGCACCTCAGCCAGTGAGCTGTATGTTGCAACGGGCGAACTGAAGCAGACCTTGATCGCACGTGAACAGTCGCTGGCCAAGGAAGCCTTCGAGCGTTTGGAACGGCGACTGTCGCGACTGCTCCGCCGTGCGCATTTGGCGCGCGTGGAAACGGTTTTGGGCAAGAAGCACGCGCTGGAACTCGAGATTGACGCGTTAGCTCAAGGGTTCCTGCCGCGTGACGCGGTCGATTCTCTGGATGCCGCGCGCTATTTGATGGATGACGAAGAATACTGGCCTTTCGACGGCGAAGACTGGGCCGACGAATATGTCGGCGGCGAGGGGCTGCACTGATGCGCCCGATATCAGCACGCTGGGGCCGAGGTCGGTTCTGGCTGATTGGGCTGCTCGCTGCAAAATTGGCCATTGCCGCACCGGACGCGGACAAGGGCAGCAGCTTGCTCAGCAGTGCCGCTGGTCGCAAACATACGGAATTGGAGGCCAGCGCCGAGCGTCAACTTGCGCCAGTGGCCCGCCGCAGCACGCGCCAACAGGCTAGGGCCGCAGAGCGCCGCGATCGCCTGGCAATGCAGATCCCCGCTGAGCTGCGGCGCGCTTTTGAAGCCAAGATCGAGCGTCGCATTGTGCAGAACGTGGCGGCAATCGCTCAACTGCGGCGCGAAGCCATCGGGCTATTGGAGAGCTTCATTGCGGAGACGCCGGAAGAGAGCCTGGAGATGCCAGAGGCGCTGCTTCGTCTTTCTGAGCTTCACTGGGAACTCGCGCGGGATCAGTTCCTGGCAGAGTTCAAACGCTGGGAAGCCTCACCGCGCGAGAATCGCAGCGAGCCGCCCACGCCCAACTACTCGCTGCCGCGCCAGTACATCGCGCGCGTGATCAACAAGCACCCCCAATACATCGATTACGATCTGGCGTTGTACATGGACGGCTTCTTAGCCAGTGAACAAGGTCAATTCGAAGAGTCATTGCGGCGGTTCAATCAGATCATCGAGAGCTTCCCCAACAGCCGTTTCATTCCCGATGCGCACATGGTGCGCGCCGAAGCCGAATTCTTGAAGCCCACTCCGGATTATCAATTTGCGTTTCAAGAATACGAGGCGGTGCTGAAGTACAAGGATTCTGAGCTGCATGACATTGCGTTGTTCAAGAGCGCGTGGACGCTGTGGCGCCTGGGGCGTAACGAAGAGGCTGCTAAACGATTCTTGCAGGTGTTCCGTGCAACGGCTGAAGCCAACGGGGAAGGCACCCGACGGCGCGCCGAGCTGGACGAGTTGCAAGCGGAGGCTTTGCGCAATTTAGTCAGCGTGTTCGTAGAAGACGAAGACAACACCGCTGACGACATGTACGGGTTCTTGGTCAAAGCGGGCGGCGAGAAGTTCGCGGGCGAGATTGTGCATGCGCTGGCCGATACGCTGTACGACCAAGCGCAATACGAGCGGGGGATTGAGGCCTATCGCCTACTACTCAAGTTGGAGCCCACTTCGTCAGAGGCGTACCGCTACGCGCTGGCCGTGGCATCCGGGCATTCCACGATGGGCCTGTGGGACGAATTGGTTAAAGATTATCAACAGATCTTGGCCCAATATGTGCGCCCGCCGGCCGCGCAAAAGGCGCCCGGGAAGGCCAGTGCGTGGGTGCAAGTGCAAAGTGTGAGTGTGCTGGCAGCCGCGGAAGACACCATCCGTCAACAGATCTACCAGGACGCACTCGCGCTGCACGCCAAGGCTCAAGCCGACAAGATCAGCAAGATCCAATTCGTTCAGGCAGATCGGATGTATGGGGTGTACCTCAGTCGATTTGCTGATGGCCCTGAAGCCTTTGATGCGCAATTCAATCGCGCGGAGATCAATTTCTATCACTTGGCAGATGGCTTGGCGGCCGCGGAAGCGTACTTGGCAGCGGTGCGCCTGCGGCCGAAGAGTCCGTTAGCCAAGGGCGCCCTGTACAACGCATTGATTGCGTTAGAGATCGTGCGCGAAGGCGAATTCGACGACAGCAAAGCCAAGCACGAGACGCCGAAAGAAACGCCCACGGACAAGAAGCTCACCGAAGCCATGGAGCTTTACATTGCGAGCTACCCACTCGACAAAGAAGTTCCCGATTTGCTCTTTCGCCAAGGGCAACTCTATTACGACTATGGGGTGTACGATCCCGCGGTGCGTCAGTGGGGGCTGCTGCTTGAGAAATATCCCGACAGTACGCACGCTCGCGGCGCCGGCGAATTGATCTTAGATTCGTTCAACAAGAGCAAGGACTACACCAACATTGAAACCTGGGCGCGCCGCCTGCGCCAAGCGCCGGCATTTCAGGCGCCGGATGCACAGGCGCGGCTGGTCACGCTGTTGGTGGGCGCAGTGTTTAAGCAGGGCGAGCAGTTCGGCAATCAAGGGGATCACGCCAAAGCGGCTACCGCCTACTTGAGAGCTGCCAGTGAGTTCCCGACGGAGCCGCGTGCGGCACAGGCAGCCATCAATGCCGAGATTGAGGCAAAAAAATCCGCGGATCTCACGACGCTGCGCGCCGCCGCTCAGATCTTGATCGATCATCACTTGAATCAACCTGAAGCGGCGCAAGGCCTTTGGATCGCGGCCACCACGCATCAGTCGTTGGGGCTTTTCCCCGAAGCGGCGGATTACCACGACTTGGTGGTGCAGAAGTTCCCCGGCTCGGAGCACCACAAAGATGCTGCTTACAACGCTGTACTCCTGCGCTCGGCAGTGGGGGATCGCGAGCGCGCCAATGCCGCGGGAGATCGCTACCGGCGCGCTTACCCGCGGGGTGACGACGCCGACGAAGTGACGTTCTTGATGGGCAAGGCGGATGAAAAGGCCGGGGCTTGGGACGATGCGGCGCGACTGTATGAGAGTTACGCCAAGAGTGCCCGCAGCGCCGATGGGCGCATTGAGGCTTTGGTGCGCCTAGCCGTCGTGCGCTTGCAGCTCAAAGACACGCGCGCGGCGAACGCGGCATTGGACCGTGCGCAGCAGAATCAGCACACGTACAAGAGCGCACTGAGCACTCAGGGTAAGTATTTTGCAGCCAAGGGTCGCTACATGCAGGCCGAAGCGATCTTGGCGGAGTTTGAGGCAATTCAGATCGAAGGCGATGTCGCGCAGCTCAAAGAACGGCTTAAGAAGAAGAGCGCGCTGCTCAAGAATTCGGCCAACGCGTTCTTGCAAACTGCGGAAATGGGAGTTGCCGAATGGACCACCGCGGCCTTGTATCAAATTGGCTTCACCTACGAGACGTTCTCCAAGGCCTTGGAGCAGTCGCCGCCGCCCTCTAATCTGACTGCTGAGCAAACTGAGCAGTACAAAATGCAGATCGACGAATTCGTCGTGCCCATCGAAGAGCGCAGCTTGGAGGCATACGAAAGCGGCTGGCAGAAGGCTTTGGAGCTGGGGATCTTCAACAAATGGACCGCCAAGATGCGCGAAGCGCTGGGTCGCTTGAATACGGAGATGTACCCGCCGCTCGCAGAGATTGGCTTTCAAACGCGGCTTGAGAGTTCAGCCGAGTTGCCGGCATTGATCGGCGCCACCCGCCGCGACCGCAGCGGAGCCAGTCAGGCTTATTTGATGCCGGAAGGCAAAGCGGTAGATTCAGCAACTCCTACGCCCAGCGCCAGCGGCTTGAAGGAGGCACCATGATCCTGACCCTACGCGCTCAGCGCGCAGTGGCTGCAATGGTTGTGGCGGCCAGTTTGTGGGCTTGCTCGGGAGCCCAGCAGGGGCCGCGCGCCCAGGCGCTGCCGCCAGCGAATGCGGGCGCACTCGACAAGATGGTGCGCGCTTTGAACGAAGGCCGGGCTGCGGATAAAGGCTCGCGCTCCGTTGAGTTGCTGCGGCAGGCCCTGCAAGAAGATCCCAGTTTGTGGGAAGCGCGCTACAACTTGGGTGTGCTCTTGGCCGATCGCGGGGAGCTCGGTCAGGCCGAAAAAGAGCTGGCCACTGCGGCGAGCCTCGCGCCCAACGCAGAAGATGTCGCGGTGGCCTTAGGTGAAGTGCGTCGCCGACGCGGAGAGCCGAAAGACGCGGCGCAGGGCTTGCAGAAATTCGTAGAATTGTACCCCAAGGCCGACGCCGCTCGCGGGGTGCTGGTGGGCGCGCTGCGCGAGGCGGGAGACTATGCGCAGGCCTTGGAGCAAGCGCGTCAGATCTTGGTGCGCAGGCCCAATGACCCGAGTGCATTGGCTGAACTCGCACTGACCTACGTTGCCAAGGGGGAAGTCGACACGGCTGAGTTGCTCAGTGCCGAGGCGCTGAAGGCAGCGCAACCCAGTGCGGCCGCCGAACGCGGCGCGGGGCTGATCGCTTTAGAGCAGGGCGACGACGCATCCGCCTTTCGCCATTTTGCACGTGCCACGGAGATCGATCCCAAAGATCACACGTCGCAGATCAATATTGGCAACGTGCTGCTCAAGGCCGGCGTGTACAACAAGGCCGAGCAGCATTTCCGTGCGGTGCTGGAGCTCACGCCCGACGACGAAGGCGCGACCTTGGGCTTAGCTGCCGCGCTGCGCGGACAAGGGGCGCGTGAAAACAAGGCCCCTTACTTGGAGGCGGAGAAGCTGCTCAAGGCCTTGCTCGAGCGTCAGCCCAACGACACGCAGGCGATCTTCAACTTGGGCGTGCTGTACGCACGATTCCTCAACCAAACTGCCGACGGCAGCGAGCTGATGAAGCGATTTCTGAGCGAGGCTGCTGAGGACGATCCAGCGCGCGCGCTGGCTCAGCAGATTGTTAGCGAAGGAAATGCTCCGCCAGCGTCAAAGAACTGAGGGCCGTTATTGGCCCCGGGTATTGACCGCTGGCATTGACCGCTGGCATTGGCCGAGCGGCCGACAAGTGTCAAAAAGCTGACTGGAGCTTGCGGACCAAGCCCGCTCGCGGGAATAGTTCGCCCCACTGTGCGATTGCGACCTGACGAGGGGCAGACCATGAATTCAATCAAGCAAAAATGGGCCTTGGCAATGCTGACTTGTGCGGCTCTTCTGCCGGCGTGTGCGCAGAAAGCGGCCACCAACAAGGCGGCTCCAGCGGCCAGCGCTAAGGCGCCCGAGTCACCGCTGTACGCCGAGATCAAGCAGCTGGCGGCCGCGTGCGAGGTCGCAGTGCCCGCCTCCGGGCTCAAGTGCAACGCAGGCGAGCAGCGCCCCGTGGTTGCCGAGTTGGCGCGTGAAGAATCCCACGTTGAAGCACTCAAGACATTGACTTCCGCCCTGACCGACAGCGACAAGAAGATAGAAACGGTCGCTGCCAATTTGCTGCACTTGGCGTTTCGTTCATCGCTGGGCAACAACGCGAAAGCAGGCGATGTGCCCCCGGCAGTGGCGAAAGACTTGATCGATGTCGTGGCGAAATTACCCAAGCCGCAAGCGTCACAAGCGCTGCCCGCGGCGGTGCACGCCGCGATGCTCTCCGGGCAGCAGGAAGCTTTGTACAAGATGCTCGAAGCCCGATCGGCGGACAAGCTGTCCGCGGTGGCCTACCGCTACTTGATGACCCATGGGCGCTTGGGTGCATTTGACAAGGTGAAGGCCGCGGTCGCTTCCGATCAACTCGATGACGCATTGTCGGCGGCTGCAAGCCCTGCCTCCATGCGCAATTGGACCGACGACGAATCAAAACAGATCTGCGATTGGGCGAGCGAGCTTCTGGGTGACACACGCGTCGGCATTGCGACGCGCGCCGGCACGTTGCTCGGTCATTGCTCGGGCGACTACGTCGACAAGCTGCTGGCCAAAGGCGAGGAGCTGCTCAAGGCGGGCAATATGAATCAAGCGCAGGTCACTCCCTTCCGCGATGTGTGCAGTGCGCCGCGTCGCAACGGCCTGGGAACTACCGGGCCCAAGGTGACCGACGAGCAGTGCGCCCGCAACCGCAAATTCTTGGAAAAGGTGCTCGCCACTCCCGCCGTCGACGGTCGCACCAAAGCGATGACGCTTTCCGCGATCACCTATCAATGGCCCGACGATCAAACGAAGCGACTGCTGCAAAAGTTCGAAAAGAATTCAGACAAGGAGTTGGCCAAGCACGCCAGCGACATGTTGCGTCGTTTCGACCACCCGCTGCCCGCTGCGCCCACCGCCAAGTCGGGTGCACCCGCAAAGCCCGCCCCACCCTCGGCCAGCGGCAGCAGCCCGCAGTGAGTTCGCCGGTCGCTCAAAAAGCGTAAGCCAGCGCTGGTTCTGCGACCCACACCATGGGGGTTGCACTGCTGGCAGCACGCTTGAGCCCCTGCGGGTGATTGCGCACCCCCGCTTCGATCAAAAGGCGCAGGTGCGGGTTGGGCAAATAGATCTGCAAGCCCAAGATGCCGGTAAAATACTCGTTGAAAGAATCGGCATTGCGGTAGCCATAAGTTGTGAGCACATCTTGATCCACGCGGGACATTCCAGTTGAGCCTTGCAAGTAACCGGCGAGGGATTGCGAAAAATCCCAGGTGAAGCGCAACCCCGCACCCAGGCCGTACAAGGCATACCCGCGCGAGGGCGGCGGATGGGTCGCGTAGCTGGTATTGGAGAACGCGACGTCGCCTTCCGCGTACAGGAAGAACCAGGGAAACAATTCGTAGCCCGCGCGCAGCAAGAACCGGGGCGACAGCGGGGAGACATGGCGCAATTCGCCCAAATGGCCCATCGCGCCCAGCCCGCTTTCCACCAGCACCCCATGGCGACGCGGCAGGGGAGGTAGGCCCTCTTCTGGATCTTGAGCGCGGCTCACATCCGCCTCCACGGCGTGCGAGTCCAACCAGGCCTGGATCTCCTGTGGGCTAGGCTGGGCCTGCTGTGCGGGCTGGGCCTGCTGCGTGGGCTGGGCCTGCTGTGTGGGCTGTCCAGGTTGTGCGGATTGCGCGGAAACAGAGGTTGCTGCGCTGAGCAAACCCAGTGCCAGCGATGCGCACAACATTCGAATCAGCCGCGGCTCTTCTTGCGTGCGCGTGCACCTTTGCGCAACGCGGGCACCACCGGGGGTGGCGGCTTACGCTTGCCGGTGACGGGAGTTGCGGGAGAAGCACTGCGGCTTGCGGGAACAGCACTGCGGGCGGATGCGCTCGCGGCTGCGGGTTTCACTGCTGCTGCGGCGCGCCTGGGCACTTCACGTGAGCGAGCACCGCGACTGCCTTCTTCAGTGCGACCGCTGCCCTCGGTATTCAAGCTACCGTGCACGCGGGCGCCTTCTGCAATGCCCACGCGCGGGGTGATCAAATCCCCCTGTACATGCGCCGTTGCCGCCAAGATCACCGCGGCCGTGCCGGTGACGTCACCCACCACCTCGCCCGCGATTGAAATCGCAGCGCCGCTCACGCGACCGCGCACCTGCGCGTCTTCGCTGATGGTCACATCGCCCGTGAAGATGACGTCACCTTCCACGCGCCCGAGAATTTCAATGTCGCCCTCGCCGCGAACATTGCCGCGAATGACGGTAGTGCTGCCAATGACAGATGATTCAGCCATCTTGTACTCACACGTCCATATCGACGTTGCCCTTGAATGAGGCACCGTCAGCAATTGTCAGTCGAGAGGCCTTCACATCACCAATGAGGCGGCCCCCTGCTTGAATGTCCACGCGCTCTTTGGCGGTCACGTTGCCCGTGACTTGGCCGGCGACGCTGAGGCTCGAGGCCTTGATGTTCGCATCGACGGTGCCATCTGCTCCGACGGACACCGCGTCCGCACTGCTGAGCGTCCCGCGCACGGTGCCGTGCACCACGACTTCCTCGTCGCTCGAAAGCTCACCTTCCACTGTCACACTCGTACCGATGATCGTTCCAGCCATCGTTGTCTCCGCCAAAATTCAGGGCTCCCTCAACTAGCCTAGGCCGCCCGTGCTTTCAAACGCTGCGCAGCATAGATCAGGCTACGGCAAGCGAATCGCAGCAAGTGAAGCCAGACTTATTGATATGATTAATTGGTTGGGTTCGCCCGGCTGAGTTCAATGCGCGTCAATGGGGCTCGGATGCTGCCAGAATTTCAGCGGCTCGATTCACAGAGCGCCACAGGCCGCGCGCGTACAAATGCTGCTTTTGGGTCTCAGAGAGGTCACCGGCGCGCGCCATCGTCGCGGCGCGGATCAAGAGCGCTGCGCTGACGCTCAAATTGAGGCTCTCGACGAAGCCGCGCATCGGGATACGCACGGTGTGCTCGCACGCCAGTGAGACCTCAGCACTGATGCCGCTGTGCTCATTGCCGAGCACAATGGCTACGCGGGGAATGGCAACCAGATCTTCCGGCATCAATTTCCCCTGAGGATGCGCGGCGGCCAATACGAAGCGCTCGGCGCGCAACGCGCTGACCGCGTCGCTCGGCTGAGCATGGTGCGTCACATCCACCCAGCGCTCAGTGCCCTGCGCGATTTTGCGCGAAACCATCAGCGCACCGGAAGAAGCTGCAGAGAAGGCACCAGCAGAGGCACCAGAAGAGGCGACATGCACCTGCTGCAGCCCAAATGCGTCGCACGAGCGCAACACCGCGGCGACGTTGTGCGGATCGTGAGCGCCGTCGAGCAGCAGCGTGACCGAATCGAGCCTTTGGCTGAGCGCTTTTTGGATGGTGTTGCAACGCTCAAGGCTCGCCAGGGGCTCAAGCAGTGCGATCACGCCAGCGGCCGTCCAAGCCCCGCTCCACGGCGTTTTGGCAAACTCGTCCAGCTCCACTGCATCGGCATCATCGCGGCGCATGGTCAAATCCAGGCTCAAGCAGCCGCCCCCGAGGGCCGGCGCGTGCCAACTACCATGAAATCCGCCCAATTGGCTGCATTCGGCAGAGGGGGGGTTTCGCACTTTAGATTCAGGCGTTATCTTCCCATTCCAATGGCTAACCCCAACGTTCACATCTTCAACGACATGAATTTCGACCAAGAGGTTATGGCCTCTGACAAGCCGGTGCTGGTGGATTTCACCGCTACCTGGTGTGGGCCGTGTAAGCGCCTGGCGCCCATCGTCGATGAAGTGGCGAACGAACTTGTCGGCCAGGTCAAGGTGGGCAAGCTCGACATCGATGAATCGCCGGTGATCGCTGGCAAGTTGGGCGTACGCGGCGTGCCCACGTTGATGCTGTTCAAAGGCGGCGAACGCGTTGGCCAGCATGTGGGCCTGGTTCCCAAAGCGAAGATCTTGGCTCTCGTGCAATCCAGCTGAGAGCGTTCTGCCGGCATGAAGCGTCGGCTGTTCATTGACGCGCTGTCTTTCGCTTCGCCGGGCGTTGCTGCGCTGGTGTGCGCGCTGACTGCGGCCTGTGCCGCACAGCGGGGCGCGCCATTACAACCTCGTGACTCGCTGCTGACCGGCGTCAACAATGAAGCTGCCCCGCAGGAGACTTGGCTTTATCGCCCGCTGCACCCGGCGGCGCTCCTCGCCCGGATCGCGGTCGATGCCGAGCGCACGTTGTACGTCGGACGCAGCGGTGAGCGGTGGCTCTCGGACTCCAGCCAGCGAAGCGACACCCCGGCATCCGCACTGGCGCCCGAAGGCCTGATTGCGGCCGCTGCACAGGGCGACAAGGGCTGGGCCTTCATCGGTGAAAGCGGCAGTGTTTACTTGAGCGATGCGCCTCTGGGTCCGTGGACGAGCGTGCGCCAATCCACTGAAGCATTGGTGCAAGTGACCGCCGCCGCCGACAGCTTGGTAGCGGTAGGTCGACAAGGGCAGTTGTGGCAAAGTCCTGATTTGGGGCTCAGCTGGGGCAAGGTTGGCCCCGCGGGTGTTCGCTTCGCGGATGTAGCGATGACGAGCGCGGGTTCGGCGATCGCGTTGAGCGTGCCGGAACAGAGCTGGCTCAGCGGCGATTACGGTAAGAGTTGGCAGCTGCAGCCAATCGCTGCGCGTGGTTTGCTGGGCGTTGCCGCACGCGATGGAACGATCTTGGCGCGCGGCGTGTTGGGGCGTTATGCGTGGCGCGCGGCCGCGCAGGGTGGCGACTTTCAGTCCGCGACCAATGAGCAGTTTGCGCCATTGTCGTTGCCGTTCAAGAAGCCTCGTGGGCCCAGTGCGCGGGCATTGCAGTCGCGCCACGCGCTGGTCGTGTTGGGGCGTTACTTCGAACTTTCACGG
The DNA here is from genome assembly GCA_035496495.1 of Polyangiaceae bacterium. Lineage (GTDB taxonomy): Bacteria > Myxococcota_A > Polyangia > Polyangiales > Polyangiaceae > SZUA-265. The sequence goes on along the minus strand of DATJEQ010000456.1, from coordinate 713 downwards.
GAAGCGGTCGACGGAGACAAGCGATCGGGATGGAAACTTTACAGCGGATTAGTGGCAGGTGAATTGGGCGAAACGCCGGTCCCGTCTTTGGCTCAATGCTCGGATGTCGCACTCACTGCATCCGAAGATATTCTGTACTTGGCCTGCGCGCGTGAATCAGGTCGCGGCAAAGGCAACTCGCTGGTTAACATCGATCTGCTAGCGGGCGGGGCTAGCGGTGAGCAGTGGAAGTCTTTGGGGGTGACAATCAGCGGCAAGCTGGGGCAGTTGCAATGGGTTGCCGGAGCCAATGGAGCGCTGGCGTTCAGTGGCGCGTGCCCCGCCAGCAAACCGGATTGCGCCAGTGCAGGCATTTATTTTGTTGAGCGCGCAGGGCAAAGTCATAAGCCGACACTGCGCGTCAGCGGCGCGCCGTCACTGGAGGGAAGCGCTGCGGCCTTGATCGCTTCTGCCGACGGTCGCCGCATTTATGCCTTGGGGCGCCGCACCAAATCGGACGTGTTGGGCCTGTTTGTGTCTCAAAACGGAGGTCGCACATTTGACGCCCGAGAAGTCGACGGACTACCCGTGCGCGCGATTTCGGCCTCCTCGCTGGGCACGGAGCAGGCGGGCGTTGCAGCCGACGGCACTATCACAGTCTCTTTCGCGGCGCTCACCGGCACCCGTGCGCGCCTGGCCGTGTTCGACGAACAGGGGCGACTGATGGCTCTTTC
>DATJEQ010000455.1:0-8395 GCA_035496495.1 Polyangiaceae bacterium | reverse complement strand
GCTTCCTCAAACAAAAACGCAAAGTGGGCATCTCGGCCGTCGTCGCCGTGGGCAAGGACACGAGCATCTCGTGTTCCAACGCGAGCGACAACGATCTCGCCGCTTACCTGCTAGTTCTTGCCCTGGAAGAAGGTCAGCTCTGAGGGATTGCGTCGCTCCGGCGCCTTCTGGTTAACCGCGCACGGGTGCGAAGGTGACGATGCTGTAGGCGATGGCTTGGGTGCGGCCGGTGTTCTTGTAGCTGTAAGGTGCTTCGCTGCGGAACGCGATGACGTCGCCGGAGCGCAACTTCCAGATTTGGCCACCTGCGCTGAGTTCGAGTTCGCCTTTTTCGCAGGTGAGGTATTCACGTGTACCGCTTGCGTGCGGCTTGCCTGTGATTTCACCCGCTGCGGGCAAATCGATGCGCTCAACTTCCAAGCCGGGCGCGATGCTGGCGGTCTGGCCCTCGCCGATAGGCGAAGGGGGCACCAACTTGCGCACCCGGGCGCGACCCACGCTGCGTTCGGGCAATGAGCGAGCCGCAAAATGCGTGACCGTTTCGCGGCTGGTGAGCAGATCTTCAATCCCCACTTGAAGCGCATCCGCCACTTTGGTGAGCACGGAAACCGTGGGGTTCGCATCGCCGGATTCGAGATTCGCCCAAGTGGGGCGGGGCACGCCCGACACATCCGCCATTTGCTGTTGAGAATGGCCGCGCTCCTCGCGCAGGCGGCGCACATTCGCTGCCAAGTTCAGCGCGATCCGATCTCCCACGGTGAGCAGCCTGCCGGCTTGCTAAGAAATTATCAAGACTGCTCGTAATATATCGAAGTGCGGCCGCCGCGTGCCGTGTTCAGGCGCCCATCGCTAAGTGAGGGCAGGGCACGCGATGCCCCTGAATTCACCGGCTCATCAATGCTTGAAGCTTGGGGAAGTCGTCCTCTTCAATCGCGCCGCTGATGAAGCAGCGCACCGTGCCCTGAGGGTCGACCAGAAAATGACCGGGCAACTGGGTGTCAGGGTCGACGTGCAACGCCTTCAGCCAATCCACCCGTTCATGCCCCTCGCGCAGCCAGTAGGCGGAAGTGAGCCCCGTTGCCGGTTGCGCGTGCAGAAAATTGAGCAGCTGCCGTTCATCGTCGTCGAGTGAAACGAAGTAAACGTGAAAGGGCTTGGACGCTGCGCGCAGCTTTTGCTCCCAACTGAGTAATACCGGGATCTCCTGCTTGCACGGCACGCACCATGCCGCCCACAAATTGACCCAGGACCACTGGCCATTGCCGTTGGGAATGTGCTCGGGCAGGGAGGCAACTCCCGCGCTGCGCTGCGGCAATACTGTTTCCGGCAGTTTCAAACCATGGCTCGGCGAGCTGCTGCTGCAGAAAGCGGAAGGTGCCGCTTGCTTGCTCGGGTGCGGATCGCTCGCGGGCTTGCTGGGCTGCGGCGCCTGATCTTGCGTCTTGGCCACGATCGCTTGACCGCGGCTTTCCAAGTTGTCCTGCGCGGGCGGGTGAGGATCTTCGTTGCAGGCCGATGCGGCGCATGCCGTCGCAAACGAGAACAGCGTGCTCCTCAAGCGGGGCATCATAGACGGCAGTCGACCCAGGACGCGAACGCGCTTTGATTGATCGCTTTGTCGTCGCACTTTTCCGCGCCCTTGGCCGCGACTTTGTCCCCTTGAGCGCCAGCTTGATCAGTGGGGGCGCCAGAATTCGGCCAAGCGCAGAACTCTTTTTCATCGAGCTGCGCGAACTCACTGCCCAACCACAAGAGGCCCACTTTGTTCTCGATATCCGGATCGTCGGGCGTCAGTTCCTTCACGCGAAAGAGCACCGAATTAGCGCGGCGGTGCGACAGCGCGCGGTTCTTTTCCGTCGAGCCCGTAGTGGAAGCGCGTCCCACCACCAAGAAATAGCGCGCCCCGCGCCGATCTTCCCAGCGCTCATCGATCAGCTTGCGCGCGGCTTCGTCCAAGTCGTCTTTGCCGGTTTCGAACAGCACCACGCCGCCGCGATCTTTAAGCGGGCGGAACAAGGCATTGAAGTCCTCATCGCTGATCGAAGCGAATGTCTTCACATCCGCGGGCTTGCAGCCACGGCGCGAGTTCTCATTCATCAAACCGCAGGAGTGCAGCACGCGCTGCAGCACGTCTTTGAATTGTGGCGTGCAGTACTTCGCCTCGGCGTCTTCGGCAGTGGCGACTTTGGGCTTGGCCACATCCGGGGTGGTTAAGCGCTCCCCAGCAGCCACGCAATTGCTCCTCACGGAGAGCGTGAGCGCGGTGAGCAGTGCGACGGTGACGCCCGCCGCAATGGAGGAGGGCAACCAGTTAGAACCCGACACATTAGAATTCTGGGCGGAAGCGTTCATTTGACCACCTGTGGAGCCAGTTGGGCCATGGTGTAACGCAGGCCGATGTCGGTATCCTCGTCGCAAAAACGCTTGCCGTCGAGGAAGACCTGCGGGGTTGAAAGATCAATGCCGTTGTCGACTGCATAGTGCAGGTGCTCATTGAGCTTCTTTTGAGCATCCTTGCTTCTGGAGCACTGCAAGATGCTGTCACCCCAGCGGGCGCCAACCATGCCCTCAATTGCTGTTTTTCCGCTCTTGCCGGCTTCGGTCAGTGCGGGCTGCTCGTCGTATGCCCACTCCAGCACTGCGCGCGCGTTATCACCGGCGCACAGGACGGCGCGAGCAACGACGCAGGAGCCGGGGTGCAGCGGCTCTTCCAGCATCCAGTTGCACTCACTGTCGAGGGGGAACATCACCATCGTGGGGTTCAATTTGTCGAACATGTTCTCTGCCAGCATCCGGTGGTGGAAGGCGCGGCAGGTGGGGCACAGGGGATCTTCAAAGAGCGTAGCCTGCTGCACGGGCTCGGCAGTGTGCAGGTGCAGCAGAGATTTGGGCTCGCGCACATTCTTCAAACCACCGCAGGTGCCCAAGTAGGGGCGGTGATCCGGCATGCTGCTGGCGTAAACACGCGCCGGCACAATGGTGCACACCGCGAGTGCAAGCAACCAGGCCAGCGGGAACAGCATCGGAACCTGTGGGCGCTCAGCGCTTTGCACATTGGGCCGCATATTGGCTTGTTGGCCATCGGCGGAGGCTGCGGCGCGCAGATTGCGCAGGCCGAGCAGAGCCCCCAACGCCAGCAGCGTTGAAGAAGTGTAGATACCGGCGCAGGTGGTACACACGCTGCCCAACTTCACCAGCGAGATGGTGAGCATGGTGAGCGACGCGGCAAGTGGGGTCAGCGCGATCAGCCCAAAAAAGCTCAACGCTTGCTTGGGCGCGCGTGCTCCCGCGAGCAGCAAATACAGCGAAAACCCAACAAAAAAGATGAACGCGCCCTGAGCGAACAGCGAAATCGGAATTCCACCCCAAAATCGCTCTTTCAGTATGGCGGAATACGGGCTGTACATCGCGGCGCGACAGGCATCTCCCGCTGAAGTCACCGGAGCACCGGGAATGATGCTGCAATGGATATCGTGCAGTCGGCGATCCAGGTGGTTCGAATAGTCGAGGGTGGAATAAGTGGCGAAGAGGACGCCCAGGAGCGAGCCGACTAGCGCGATTGCCGCGGGGATCTTTGAGTTGGGGGCCGACATTGCGGGGGAGGGTTGCAAGAGAGGGTGCATCTGGCAAGTATTCTGTGCCCCATTCGGCTGTGTGGTCGGTTGCCACAGGCAAACCCATCAGCCTGAAACCCGCCTAATTTCAAGGACACTGGCGACTGGGTTAACAGCTAGTATTGGCGAAAGTGCATCCAAGCTTATGGCCAATGTCGTTCTGCACTTGCCGACACAGCGTTATGACGCGTTTATTTTCGATTGCGACGGCACATTGGTCGACTCGATGCCACTGCATTTCAGGGCCTGGCGAAAGGCGCTGGCTCAGAGCGGAGCCCCGTTCGACTTCACTTGGGAGCTATTTCAAAGCCGGGCCGGCATGGGTTTGCCGCAAACGGTCGTCGCGCTGAACGAGCAATTCCGGGCCAGTTTGGATCCCGCAACGGTGGTCAGAGAGCAGCAAGGGATTTACGACGCTCTGCTCGACGAATTGCAACCGATCGCGCCGGTTGAAGAATTTGCGCGCAAGGTGGCGCTCAGTGCGCAAGTGAGTGTGGCATCGGGTGGCGGCAGGGGGCACGTGACGCGAAGCCTCTTGGTGACTGGGTTAGCGCCGCTATTCCAGGTGGTAGTGACGCAGGACGATGTAACCCGGGGAAAACCCGATCCGGAAATGTTCTTGTTGGCTGCCGAGCGTATGGGGGTTTCTGCGCGTCGCTGTTTGGTGCTGGAAGACAGCCCCTTGGGTTTGCAGGCGGCACGAGCCGCTGGCATGGGCACAGCCTGGGTCGAGCACCTCCCTGCTTGACGGCAGTGGCAGCGCATTACAAGAGTCACGACCCGTGAGCGATCTTCAAGCTTCATTGATCGATGCCCTGCAGCAGGCAGTGGCTGCAGCAGTGGCTGCTGCGCTGGGTGACGAGCACGCCGGCACCGATCCGCTGCTGCGCCCTTCGAAGGACACGAAATTTGGAGATTTTCAGGCCAACCTGGCGATGAGTCTGGGCAAGAAGCTCGGCAAGCCGCCACGGCAGTTGGCGGACATGATCGCTCAGCAGCTGCAGCCGGGCGATCTGTTGAGCAAGGTTGAAGTGGCTGGCCCCGGGTTCATCAATCTCACCGTGTCAGCGCAAGCGCTCAATCGTGCCACGGCAGTAATGTTAAAGAGCGAGCGCCTAGCGGTGCCGCTGATACAGGCTGCGGGCACTGCGGTGATCGATTACGGCAGCCCCAATTGCGCTAAGGAAATGCACATCGGGCATTTGCGCTCGTCCATCATCGGCGATGCGATCAGCCGTGTGTTGGAATTCCGCGGCGAGCGGGTGATCCGTCAGAATCATTTGGGCGACTGGGGTACGCAGTTCGGCATGCTGCTCGAGCTGCTGTTGGAGCAGGGCTGGTCGTCGAGCGGCGAAGGCTCGAGCATCCACGACCTCGATGAGCTGTATCGACAGGCCAAGCAGAAATTCGACGCGGATGCGGGCTTTGCCGAGCGCGCCCGCATGCGCGTGGTCAAGTTGCAAGCGGGTGACGAGCCGTCGCTCAAGTTATGGCAATCGCTGATCAATGAGTCAGCACGGCACATGAACGAGGTGTTCCGCCTGCTCGGAGTTCGTTTGACCGATAAGGACATCCGCCCTGAGAGTTTTTACAATTCGCGTTTGCCTCAGGTGGTGGAGGCTCTACGCGCGACCGGCGCGCTGGTGGAAAGCGAAGGGGCGCAAGTCGTTTTTCCTAATGGATTCAAAGATCGCGAAGGCGAGCCGCTGCCCATGATCGTGCAAAAAAGCGACGGGGGGTTCGGTTACGCAGCGACGGATTTGGCAGCGGCGCGATTTCGCGTCGGTGAGCTGCAAGCCAAGCGGGTCATCTATGTGGTGGACGCCCGTCAATCCGATCACTTCGCCATGCTATTCACAGTGCTCAATTCGGTGGGGTGGACAAACGGTGCCGAATTCGAGCACGTAGCGTTTGGGACGATCCTGGGTGCCGACAAGAAGCCATTCAAGACGCGCGCGGGCGGCACCGTGCGACTGATTGAGGTTCTGGAGGAAGCAACCAAGCGAGCGGCGACCGTTTCCGGCGAGAAACTGGAAGGCGCCAGTGATGCAGAACGCGCTGAGCTCAGTCGCGCGGTGGGCGTGAGCGCGGTCAAGTACGCGGATTTGTCCTCAGATCGCATCAAGGATTACGTCTTCGACTGGGATCGCATGCTGGCGCTTGAGGGCAACACAGCGCCCTATCTACAAAATGCCTACGTGCGCATTCGTTCGATCTTTCGCAAAGGCGAAGTGTCGATGGAGCAACTCGATCCGGCGATGATCAACATCGAAGCACCGGAAGAGCGCATGCTAGCGGTGCACCTGTCGTTGCTTTCGGCGACGCTGGATCAAGTGGCGACATCTTTGGAGCCCCACCGCTTGTGCGGCTACTTGTACGAATTGGCGTCATTGTACCACCGCTTCTACGAACATTGCCCGGTGCTCAAGGCAGAAACGGCAGTCAAGCAGAGCCGGCTCGCGTTGTCGGCATTGACCGGGCGGGTGTTGGCGCTGGGGCTCGAACTGTTGGGTATTAGCGTGATTGAACGCATGTGACACGGAGGCAAGAAATGGTGCAGCTTCGTAAACTAGGCAGCAACGGCCCGGAAGTTTTCCCTCTTGCCTTGGGCTGCATGGGGATGTCGGGCATGTATGGCCCCACGAGCGAAGAGGAGAACATCGCCACGATCCACGCCGCGCTTGATGCAGGCATCAATTTGATCGACACCGGTGACTACTACGGGTCTGGTCGCAATGAATTGCTGATCGGTAAGGCGCTCAAGGGCAAACGCGATCAGGCGCTGCTGTCTGTTAAGTTTGGTGCGTTGCGTTCGGCGGATGGAACTTGGCTCGGGGTCGATACTCGACCGAGCGCGATAAAGAATTTCTTGGGGTACTCGCTCGTGCGCTTAGGGGTCGATCATATTGACATCTATCGGCCTGGCAGGCTCGATCCGAATGTGCCGATAGAAGAGACGATTGGGGCAATCGCGGATTTAGTGAAGGCAGGGTACGTTCGCTACATTGGTTTGTCGGAAGTGGGAGCGGAAACGGTGCGTCGCGCGCACGCTGTGCACCCTATTGCCGATTTGCAAATTGAATACTCGTTGATCAGCCGTGGTCCCGAAGAGAAAATATTCCCCACGCTCGCGGAGTTGGGCATCGGCGCCACAATATACGGAGTCCTCTCGCGCGGCTTACTGAGTGGTTCGAAGCCGGCCGCAAAGGGCGATTTTCGCGCCTTCTTGCCGCGCTTTGCCGGCGACAATTGGCAGCAGAACCAACCGGTCGTGGAGGCGCTGCGCGCGCTGGCTCAAGAAAAAGGTGCACAGCCGGCCCAGCTTGCCATCGCTTGGGCGCTTGCCAAGGGCATCGCGAACGGCAGCACGTCGGTGCCGGTGTTGGGAGCGCGGACGCGTGCGCAACTCGCGGAGGCGTTGGGCGCAGTGCAATTGAGTCTTTCCGCGGCAGATTTGCAGCGACTCGAAGAAAGCGTCAGTGCGGGGAAAATAGCGGGCACACGTTACGACGCCCACCAAATGCGTGTTCTGGACAGTGAGCGCTAACGCCGTTATCTTTGTACGGTGGTGACGTATCTGCCTCCAGCGAAGCGCCCTTGGGCGCTGCTTGTGGGGATTGTGGGGCTGGTCGGGTGTTCGAGTTCGGGGCAAGGCGCTGCGAATTCGGCATCAGGGGGCGCCTCGGCTTCCGGTGGGAACGCGACCGTGTCGCACGCGGGCACCGGCGCCGTCACACCGGGTGGATCGGCAGCGAGTGCCGGGGGTAACGGGGGCGGTGCAACGTCGATCGGCGGCTCCCCCTCGGCGAGCGGTGGCAATGGCCCGAGTTCTGGAGGTACGCCTGCCACCGGCGGCAACGCGCAGACGGGCGGGGCTTCAAGCGGCGGCAGCGTTGGCAACGGCGGAACAAGTGCAGGCGGCGACAGCGCTTCCGGTGGCAGTGGTGGGGTTGCAGTTCCCGTGGGGATGGGGGAACTGGGGCCTGCTGATTACGCGCAGAATGAGCTGGACGCGGCTTCAGATGGCGCCACGATCACCTTCCAAAATGTTGGCGGTACGGGCTGGTATCCCAGTCGTCGCGATCCCGCCACCGGCCCCTGCGACGTGGTGAACACTGCGACGTGCTGCATGACCCAGCACCAGATCGACAGCGATCAGCTCACGCCGTGGAATGAAGAACTGAGCATGACGATCCGCGGCCCCATGGCGGTGAAACAGATCGTTGCGTATCAACCCGGAGCAGGCGACACCTGGGCTCGCGTTTCTGCGTGGGATTCGCGGGGAACGAAGGACGGCATTGCATTCTGGGGCAGCGGCGCCATGAACGGTTTCGACGGCCGCATTGGCAACATCTGCGAGGCGGAGGTTGCTCCGGATATGCCGTATCCCGCGGGCCCTGGCAGCGTTCCGTACTGCCCGGCAGGGAACAATCTGTACTACGGCTTTGGCGGATCGAAGCTGATTGTGGTGCTCGGCTGGGATCCGCACCAGGGCAGCGGCGTGCTCGACGATGTTTCCTGTGGCCCTGCGAGCAACGGCTGGAACGACGCGCCGTGGATCGGATTGACTCACGGCGAATTAGTGCGCTCCGGGCGCTACAGCGATTGTCAGTGCTGGTCGAAGCCCGGTAACCCCTATGCCCAGGATGGTTGCGGCCAGTTCAACGTGTTCGAAGTCGTGAATGACAACAACCAGTACGCCAATTTCGACATCTTCAGCACCAATCTGGTTTCGTACGCCGGATACATAGGTGAGGGCCCCTGCGGGAACAATTGCAACG
>DATJEQ010000454.1:0-3269 GCA_035496495.1 Polyangiaceae bacterium | reverse complement strand
TGGTCTGTGCGGCGACGTCGATATTTGTCCCAATTCTCCCGACAACACCGACAGCAACAACAACGGCATCTGTGACAGCATGGAGTGCCTGAACAACGGCCTACCCCAACCCAACAATGGCATTCCCTGTGTCGGAGCCGGGCCCGGCATAAACCCCTGCCAATGTTTCTTCGGTGTCGACCCGATCATGGATCCAACGCCGCCGCCGAGCGGCGGCAGTGGCGGCACGGCAAACGCCGGCTCAGGCGGCAGCACCATGAGCGGCGGTGGCTCCAGTTTCTTCCATACCGGCGGCAGCGCCTCCACTTCGGTCGGGGGCAGTGGGGGTTCGACTTCGCTCACCCCAGGCGGCAGTGGAAATCAAACCGCAAGCGGCGGCACTCAGAGCAGCAACGGTTCGAATGCGGGACCCAATGCTTCCTCATCGCAGAGCGGGGCAGGGTGCAGTGTCGCAATGCCGCAGGGCGCACGCGATCAATCTCAATGGCTGCTGTTCTTGACCGCTTTAGGCGTCAGCGCAGCGCGACGGCGATCGCAACGCGGGCGCCTTCTTGTAAGGCATTCACGCTGACGCTGCCGTTGTGAGCGTTGGCAATCCGCTCAACAAGTCGCAAACCAAGACCCAAACCACTGGATGATGCCGGTTCCGTACGGTGACGGTTGGCCCAGTGTTGTTGGAATCGTTTCGCGCTGTCTGCGCCGTTGCGGTCACAGACGTAGAATTCAAGACGTTCAGCCGACGTTTCCACGCCCACCTGTGCGATGCCACCGCCGTGGCGTTGCGCGTTGTCCAGCAGGTTCGCAAGCGCGCGACGAATCAGATTCAAATCGCCTTGAAAATGCGGAGCACCCTCCACCACCACGGGCACTTGATTGAGCCCGGCGCGCTCCAATGCTTGTTCCAACAGCCGCTTCGCATCGATTTCCGTCTTGTTGTTGGCACTAAAATCCAGGCGAGATGAAGCGAGCAAGCGATCGATCAGATCGTCAATTTCCCTCACTTCTTCGTCGATTTTTTCCAGATGCTCCGCTGTGATCCCGCGCTCACGCGCGAGTTCCACAATCACACGCAAATGTCCCAAGGGCGTGCGGAGCTCATGAGACACAGCGGCGAGCAGCTCTTTTTGATCGGTCATCTGCCGCTCAATGCGCCGGGCCATCTCATTGATGCTGCGCGCTAACCTTCCGACTTCGTCTTCTCGCTCACTGGCCAACCGGGCACGACTGTGCAACTTGCCTTCGCCAATCTCGCGCGCCACCCGCGACAGCTCCCACAAGGGTCGCGTGAGCCTTCTGGCAAGCAACCACGAGCCTACCCACAGGCCGAAGGCCATCATCACGACCACTAGTGGTGCAGGAGGTCGGTACGGAAACGGCCCCGGCGCGTGATGCGCGGCGTAAGCGCCCAGCACGAATGAAGTGAGCAGGGCCGTGAGCGCGATAGTGCCCGCGATCCACAGGAAAAGGCGCACATGCAGTTTGCTGCGCACGTGGTGCATCGCGTGGGGCCGATAACGATGCCAACGCCTCACGATTCGTCCCCCACGAACACGTAACCGACGCCGCGCACAGTGCGGATCAGTTCCGTGCCGTCTTCGCCCGTAGCCAGCTTGCGTCGCAAGTGAGAGACGTGCACATCCACCGCGCGATCATTAACCGTGACATCTGAGCGGCCAGCGAGAGTCATCAGATCGCCTCGGGCCACCACGCGCCCCTTGCGGCGCATCAGTGCGAGCAGGAGATCGAATTCCAATCCCGTCAACTCCACAGGCAGATCGCCCAGCTTGACGGTACGCGCGGCCACATCCACCACGACGCCGTGACCCGAAAGCAGCTCCCCCTGCCCCGCCGTGTTGCTACGACGCAGTACGGCGCGCAGCCGCGCCAGTAGCTCACGCGGACTGAAGGGCTTGGGCAGGTAGTCGTCGGCCCCTAGCTCCAAACCGACGACGCGATCTGTCTCATCGCCCTTAGCCGTCAACATGATCACCGGCACAGAACTGAACCCACGAATGCTGCGCAGTACTTCCAGCCCGTTGGGGCCCGGCATCATGATATCGAGCAGCACCGCATCGAAAGAACCCCCGCGCAATTTGCCCAGGCCTTGATTGCCGTCCGAGGCGTGCTCGGCGTTCACCGCGTTGTCAGCCAAGTATTGTTTGAGCAACTCGAAGAGCTTTCGATCGTCGTCGATGATCAAGACTTTCATCATGCGATTTGCTCTGGGTCCGTCTCGCAGCCTACCACAGGGCAGAGGCCAGCATGCGCCCCTGCCCAGTGCTGTATGTCTGGCGTGGGCTGCACACCATCACGGTGTGGATGGGGCAGCGGGCGGCGGCGCCGCAGGCGCGGGCGGCGGCATTTCGTTGTAAAAGCGGTCGCGATAATCACAGTGGTGACGTTCCAGCGCTCTGCCACACGCGGTGTGTGAAAAACCCAGTCCAAAACCGAAACCTGCACCCATCGCCAGCAACACAACCAAGACTCTGTGTCCCATAACGCAATCTCCTTAGTTTGAGGTTCCTATTCATGCGGCGCAGGGGGCACCGCAATGTCGGCGTGAATGCCAGCCGCAATGACCGCCACCACGCAAGCCATCTTCCAGCCAGCGCGCCACGCGTTGGCGCTGAACCGGATCGAGCGTCTCGTGCGTGGTCGCTAAGAACGCCACCACGCTTTGACGCAGCTGTGTCAAGTCCGCATCATGCTTGCTCAGTGCTTGGCTCAGCTGTTGCGCGTCGAATTGTTCACCGCGCATCGCTTGCGCGGCGTCGCGCCGAAGATCCCTCAGCCCCTCGCGCAGCACACGGCCCTGGCCCTGCAGATCCGAAACGGCAGCAAGGATCACCTTCTCCTGAGCACTGGAGGTGCCCAGTCGGTCGAACAGCGCGTTCGCCCAGTAACGCTCACCGCCGTAGTGGTGCCCCCAGTAGCCATGCCAGCGGCGCCGGCGTGCGCTGCCGATCACCAAAAACAGGCCCAATAAACAGACCAACCCGAATGCAAAACCCATTGTTTTCCTCCTTGCACAGTGGGCACGCATACCGTGCCCTTACGTGACAAGGGGAACATGGGGCCCGATTGTTAAGGCGCCATGGGGTCAATTATGAAGAAATGTGTAGGGGCGCGATTCATCGTGCCCCCGTACCCGATTGCGAAGGGGCAGGGCGCGCCCTGCCCTTACGATCTGTTGGGGCACGGCATGCCGTGCCCCTACCGGGCTATTTCTTCAGAGCTTCTTCGCGGGCTTTTACCTTCTCTTTGACCTG
>DATJEQ010000453.1:0-3706 GCA_035496495.1 Polyangiaceae bacterium | reverse complement strand
GCAATTTTGCTCGCAGCGAGGCTGCGTCGTGGCCCGCAGGTGGCACAAGTGACAGAATGCCTGAACGCGCTGATTCGTCCTTGCCGCGCAGGCTCTGGAACCCACGCACGACCAATTGTGGCTCCAGTGCGTCGAGGTAGGCGGTCACATGCTCAAGAATTTTGGGGACACCCAAGCTCAGGATCAGATCGAGCCCGGCCTCCAAGGCCGCGAAGCCCAGCACGCTCAGGGTGCCAGTTTCGAAGGCCAAAGCCGATTTTCTCAGTGGCTTGTCGTAACGCAGCAGGCCTGGGCCAAATAGAAAATCTTCCGGCTCCTCACAACTCATCCAGCCGGCAACTCGCGGGTGCAGTTTGCTTGCGCACTGCGGCTCGACATAAACAAATCCACTGCCTTCCATGCCCATCAGCCACTTGTGCCCGCCGCAGGCCAAATAATGAATGTGTGATTGGGCGACATCCACGGGCACGACGCCGCACGCCTGAATGGCGTCCACGCACAGCTCCGCGCCGTAGCGTTGGCACAGATCGCCCAGTTGCTGCAGCGGCATGCACAGCCCAGTTTGAAATTGCACCGCACTCACCGCGACCAGTCGAATGCCCTGCTTGAGTTCCCGTTCGACGTCTTCCAACGCGGCTGAGGGTCGTTCCAAGAAACGGCGACTGTCTTGCCATACCAGTTTCAACTCGAACAATTCGGCGGCCTGTTGCCAGGGCGCGATGTTAGCGGGAAATTCCCCAGTGAAAACCAAGGCGCGATCCCCAGCGCGCCAAGGGATCGACAAGGCAATATCGGAAACACCCCGGCTGGTGTTGGCAGCGAGCGCGACGCTGCCTTTCTCAGCGTGAATGAGCGTTTCCAGTTTGGTTCGCAGGTTCGCGCGCTGCGCCAGGTATTCACCGAATGCTCCAGCCCCACTTTGTGCATAGCGCTCCAGCGCTTGCTCCACCGATCGTTTCACTGGGATTGAAACCGGCGAAATGGCAGCGTGGTGCGCGTAGACCCGGGGCGCGAGATGGGGAAACAACGACCGATCACCAAATTGGGCCGCTCCGCTCATCACTGCCTTCAAATGCGGCTCTAGCGCGATTCATGCGCGGGGGCCAGCAGCATGCAGGCCACTTTTCGTCGCACTTCGGTCGAACGATCAGCAAGCAAGTGGGCAGCTTTAGGGGCCTGCCCCAACGCGAGCAGGCTGAAGGCGGATTGCAGGCGAGTCGATGGATCCTGAGCAGTGAGCTCGGTTTGCAAGACGGGGATCACGCTGGGATCGCCAGCAGCGGCTAGCGCGTAACGCGCGCCCTGCGCTTCTCTACCTTGGCCCTGAGCGAGCACTCTCAACGCAGCAATGGCCGCTTTTTTTTCCGCAGCGACCGTGGCCAATCGATGCCAGATCACGACTCTGACGCCAGGATCGGCACCGCTTTCGGCAACTTGCTTCAACGTTGGTACCACGTCGCTTTGCTCGAGTGAAATGAGCTGCGCCGCAAGCCGCTGTTCTTCCAATGCGCCATCACGCACTGCGCTCAAGAGTACGCCCCGAGCGGTTTGTGAGTGACGTTGGAGCACCGCAGCGGCGCTGATTTGCGCCATGCCGTGCTGCGTTTCGATCACCCACACAAGCTCGCGTTCTCCGCCGGCACCCAAAGCGGCCGGCTCGGCCCACGCTTCAACAAAGGCAACGCGCTCTGCGGGCGTCACTGAGGCCCAATAATCTCTTAAAAAGAGCACCGCCCGCTCCCCGCCGCGCGCCGTTTCCACCCGCGCCGCCAAGCTGCGATTGAGCGCGTCTGGATCGTGGTTTGCCGCATTGAGCAGCGCGGCTATGTCGATTGAGCCAGCCGACATGCGCGCTGCGCCCAATGCCGCGCGCCGCACGCCGACGTCGCCATCCACAAATCCCCTGAGCAGCCGCGACGTGTCCGAGGATTCCACCGCGGCACGCAGCCCCACGGCGCGCCAGCGAGGGTCGTCGCTGCCAGCGTATTTTTCGACCAAAGGCGCAAATGACACCTGATCGATTTCTTCCAAGATCCGCATGCTTGCGGCGCCCACCTCGTCGTTCACTTTCGAACGCGACTTCAACTCCGAGAGCAGATCGGACGAGCACTGCTGCAACTCCGCCACCCAGCCGTTTGCTTGAGCCTTGGCCGGCTCCTTCAGATCGGCCGCTAAAATCTCATGAGCCAGATCGCGCGCGTCACTGCTCGACCATTTACCTTCCGCTTCAGCTTGAGCGATCGCGTGCTCAAGGCCGGGCCAGTCGCGGGCGTTGGCGCGCCGCTCGAGCGGCGAACTGGCGCAGCCCACCAGAACGAACAGCGCCCCAAAAATCAGCAGGGGCCCGGCAAGAATGCGCATTTTAGGCGCTTTAATTGACGGCTGCGCTTTGAATCAAGGCCGCCGATTTCTCGCTGCCCTGATCTTCGCCCTCGTTCGCCGTCAATCGGTGGCGCTCGACGGCTGCGGCCACAAAGCGTGAGAACAGCGGGTGCGGCGACATGGGCCGACTCTTGAATTCGGGGTGAAACTGACAACCGATGAAATACGGGTGGTCGACCAGTTCAACGATTTCCACCAAGCGACCATCGGGGCTGGTGCCACTTTGAAGCAAGCCCGCCTCTTCCAACTGCTGACGGTATTTGTTGTTGAACTCCAAGCGGTGGCGGTGACGCTCTTCAATGCGCTCTTGGCCGTAGATCTTCGCGGCCTTGCTTTCGGGGCGCAGCACACAGGGGCAGGCCCCCAAACGCATGGTGCCGCCCTTTTCGCTCACGTCACGCTGATCGCTCATGTAGTCGATTACCGGGTGGGCGGCCTCGCGATCGAATTCAGTTGAGCTCGCCCCCTTGAGCCCACAGACGTTGCGCGCGAATTCGATCACCGCCAGCTGCATGCCGAGGCAAATTCCGAAATACGGGATCTTGTTCTCACGCGCGTGGCGAATCGCGTTGATCTTCCCTTCGATGCCGCGATCTCCAAATCCGCCGGGAACCAAAATTGCGTCTGCTCCCTTGAGGCGCTCAGCGGGGTTGCCCTGCTCCAACGATTCGGAGTCGATGTAATCCAGCTCAACGGCCACGGAATTATCCAACCCGCCGTGTACCAGCGCTTCGTGCAGCGATTTGTAGCTGTCTTTCAGGTGCACGTACTTGCCCACCACCGCGATCTTCACGCTACTGGACGGCTTGCGGAATTTCTCCACCGTGCGATTCCACTGCGCCAGCTCCGGCTGACGCGACCAAATTTTGAGCCCTTCCACAATGCGATCGTCGAGCCCCTCGGCGTGCAACACCAAGGGCAGCTCGTAGATGCACTGGACATCGACGGCTGAAATCACACGCTCGACATTGACGTTGGAGAACAACGCGATCTTTTCCTTCAAGCCGCGGGGAATAGGGCGATCACAACGGCAGATCAGAATATCGGGTTGAATGCCGATTTCCCGCATGTCTTTCACGGAATGCTGGGTGGGCTTGGTTTTGAGTTCACCCGCGGTGGTGATGTGCGGCACTAACGTCACGTGAACGCTCAGGCAATTCTGCGAACCTTCTTCGACTTTGAGCTGGCGAATGGCTTCAAGGAACGGCAGCGACTCGATGTCGCCGACGGTCCCGCCGACTTCCACGATCACCACGTCGAACCCGTCGGCGATGCGCCGGATGCGCCGCTTGATTTCATTGGTCACATGCGGGATGACCTGCAC
>DATJEQ010000452.1:0-14118 GCA_035496495.1 Polyangiaceae bacterium | reverse complement strand
AGTCAACTCCATGACGGCAATGGCCGAAGACCT
This sequence comes from Polyangiaceae bacterium, assembly GCA_035496495.1. Taxonomy (GTDB): domain Bacteria; phylum Myxococcota_A; class Polyangia; order Polyangiales; family Polyangiaceae; genus SZUA-265. The sequence continues at coordinate 14,085 of DATJEQ010000452.1, read as the reverse complement.
TGGCGGGCTTGCCGCTCTCGATCTTGATGCAGAAATTCGGCGCCTCAAGAAGGAGCGCAACGCGGTCTTGTTGGCGCATTATTATCAAGAGGGGGACATCCAGGATTGCGCGGATTTCATTGGGGATTCCTTGCAGCTAGCGAAGGCGGCGCGGGATACGAGTGCGGATGTGATTTTGTTCGCGGGGGTTCATTTCATGGCGGAGACAGCCAAGATTTTGAATCCGGAGCGTACGGTTTTAGTGCCGGACATGGCCGCGGGCTGTTCACTGGCGGATGGCTGTCCGGCAGATCGATTTGCGGCGTGGAAAGCGCGACATCCCGGTTCAGTTGTTTTGAGCTACATCAACTGCTCTGCGGAGGTGAAATCACTCAGTGATTGCATCGTCACGTCGAGCAACGCAGAGAAGATTGTGCGCGCAATGCCCACCGACAAACCGCTGCTCTTCGCGCCGGATCGCAATTTGGGCAAGTACCTGATCAAGAAGACGGGTCGGGATATGATTTTGTGGCCGGGCACCTGCATCGTGCACGAGACGTTCAGTGAGCGCAAATTGATTGCACTCAAGTACCAACACCCAGAGGCGAAGATCATCGCGCACCCGGAATGCGAAGAGTCGTTGCTGGAAAAGGCCGATTTCATCGGCTCCACCGCTGCGCTGCTCAAATTCGTCGAGCACGATTCAGCGCGATGCTTCATTGTGGCAACCGAGCCAGGCATTTTGCATCAAATGCGCAAGAACGCGCCCGGCAAAGAGCTGATTGCGGCACCCCCTGAAGGCAACTGCGCGTGCAACGAATGCCCCTTCATGCGGCTGAATACGCCCGAGAAAATCTACTTGGCCCTGCGCGATCTGCAGCCGCGCTTAGAAATGTCGACGGATCTGATTGAACGCGCCCGCATCCCCATGCAGCGCATGATGGATTTGAGTTAGAGCCCAATTGGTAAGACTGTCAGAGCAAGACAGTCGTGAGCAAATAGTTCACGATCAAGATCACCACCGCGCTGTGTACGACTGCTCTTGTCGTCGCTATGCCGACCCCGCGGGCGCCGCCTTTGGCGTTGAACCCGTGGTAGCATGAAATGGCGGCAATCAAGAAACCGAAACATGCGGCCTTGATTTCACCCATCCAAAAATCCATCGGCACCATGCGTTGCTCGATGTTGGAAAGAAATACGCCCGGATCCACCGCCATGCCCTCAATGGCGACGAACCACGCGCCCACCAGGCCCACACAGGTGTACAGAATGCACAAAAGCGGCACCATCAACACCGAAGCGATCAAGCGCGGTGAGAGCAAATACTGCACCGGGCTCACCCCCATGGTGGTCACAGCGTCGATTTGCTCAGTGACGCGCATGTTGCCCAGCTCTGCCGCCATAGCGCTGCCGGCACGTGCTGTGACCATCAAGGAGGCGAAAACAGGGCTGATTTCGCGGGTCATGCTGATGGCCACCACGGAGCCCACAACGCCCTCCGCGCTGAATTGACGCAGGGTCGTGACCATTTGCAGCGCCAGCACCATGCCACTGAAGGCGCCGGTGAGGCCGACGATAAACACGGACTGCACACCAATGAATTCCATCGCGTTGAAGAACAAGCCGACGCGATAAGGGGGCCGCAGCATCCACGCTACGGTGCGCCCGGTGAGCCCGACAATTCCACCCACACCCTCAAGCGCCGTGACAACGGGTTGCACCAGACTGCTGACCAGTGACTGCTCCGCCTCCGCCGTTGGTGCGCTGGGTGGCTTGAGAGCGGGCTGACTGTCCATCATCGCACTATCACCCTATTAGCATTACCGAAGCGCGCTGGCGATGGCGAGTGAGCGCGGGCCGCTGGAAGTGAAGCTGGCTTTGCGCGGGGAAAGGCTGAAATTCAAAAGCAAGGCATCGCCGCCCAGCTCTGTTTGGTACGGCTCACCCCATTCAACGAGGAGCAAGTCGCCGTTGTAGCGGTATGAATCAAGCCCCAGATTAGTGACATCACGCGGCGTCGACAGGCGGTACAAATCCGCGTGAACGATGCGCGGGCGCGTGTCAATTTCCTGCACCAAAGTGAAGGTGGGGCTCGTCACACGGATCTTTTCCGGCAACCCGAGTGCTCGACACAGCGCACGCACAAAGAACGTTTTCCCGGCCCCCAGGGCACCGCTCAAGATCACTAAATCGCCAGCCGCGAGCGCCGGAGCCAAGCGCTGTGCCAGCTTGATGGTGGCCCTGCGCGTGGGCAGGTCGAAAACCAGAGGCGTCGACATACGGAACTGTGCTGGATCTAGCGCGCTGCTGCCTGCACTGCACTGAGTTTGCGCTCAAGCTTGTGCTCGGCGTTGAAACCGCGCCCACTCGAGGTCCACAAGCCGTCAATGCGGGTATCTTGCAAGGTATGCAGCACGTTGGAGTGGATCAGACTCACTTCCTGGGGTTGATTGGTCATCACTGCATCGAGATCTTGCACCGCTACGGAAGCGAGCAACGCCGCGTCATGACCCAGAGCAAAATACCAGCTGTCCCGGTCGGCTTGCATGCCGGATTTATCGACGGGTAACGGAAAGACCCCGGCACTGAACGTCACCGCCTTCGGTATTCCGTGATAAAGCGCCGCTGCATCCATTCCTAAGAGCAATGTCGTGCTCAAGTCCCCGCGCTGCATTTCCCCCAACAGCTTTTCAGTGCACTCTTCCGAGCCCAACATCAGCACGCTTTGAAAACCGCTCTTCTTCCATTCCGCAATGGGAAAGAGAAACCCGCCAATGCTGGTGGCGTCGGGCAGACAGCGAGCGTCGCCCTCTGCGATGCTGATTTGAGGCAAAAGGCCGTGATTCTTTGCCCATTGGTCGAGCACGGCGCTCACGGAAGCCGACGATTCCCCCAAGATGAAGCTCCAGCTTCGCGCAGTCGGTAGCACATCGGGTTGGGTCAGAATGATAGTCGGCACTCGCGACCGCTCCGCTACATCGATTGCTCGGGCCGCGGCTGTTGGGGTCATCCCCGCGATCACCACCGCAGCGCCATCGGAAGTGAGCTGCTGGAACGCCAGCTCAAGGCCCTGCGCTTCTGCGCTTGCAGTGCGCGTCTTGAGCAGTACGCCGTTTTCAGCTTGGCCCGCTGCAAGCAAATCCAGCCCGGACGATACCCCCATCGCCACTTGTGCCGAACGCTGACCTTGCAGCGCATTGCCGATCTCGAGCAGCACCCCGACCGAGCGCCCCACGATGCGGGCCGGCAACCTGTCTGTCGCGGCCAGGCGCGCGAGCTCATCGGTATCACCTTCAGGGACGTAATTATCGAGAATGCGTTTCGCGAGCGCCGCGTCCTGCTCTTTTAATGCGGACGCCAGCAGTCGTCGCTTCGCGAGTGTCACCAAAAAGGTGACCGCGCGCGAGGTATCGCGATTGGACGGTCCACTGGCGGTATTGGTGCGGATCAGGCTGGTGTAGATGTCTTCCAGGGTGGAGGCGGAGGCCGAATCGAGCCACATGCTGATCTGCTGGCGTACGGTCTCCTGCTGTGCCGGCGGCGCAGTCAGCAAGATATCCAGCATGTAATGCGTGGCAACATCGACCTGCCCCGAAGTGATTGCCGCTTCAATCAGCAGTTGGTCGCAGATCACGCGGTGGTCGTCGACGATCAGGATCGGGTGCACCGTTAGCAACTCGGCCAAAGCTTGCTTGGTGTGCCCGCGCCGCAATAGAACCGCTGCTTTGAGCACGCGCGCGAAATCGGCCGAAGTTCCCGGTGGGGTGCCCTTCTCGCTTTGGAGCAATTGAGCGGCAGCGTCGATATTGCGGCGCTCAAGCGCCAACCACACCAGGTAATGCAGCAAAGTCACCGCGTGCGGATCAGTTCGGTACAGTTCGAAGTTGCGAAGGATGTTGGGCTCCAGTGCCAAGCGCCCCGCTCGGTTTGCCGCGTTCCACTGATTCTCGATTTGCCGCACAGCCTGTTGAGCGGTGAAACTCGTCGCGAGGGCGGCCTGAGGCGTGTTGGGATCGGAGCTCGACGAAGCGCAGCCCTGTGCCCCGAAATACACCAAAAAGACCAGTGATATCCAGCTACTACGAGACATTTTTGGGGCACCGGTTGTGGGCGCTGTGTGGGCCGCAATTTGCTCTACAATCGGCCCTACGAGGTGCAAGAGTAGCGCGCGGAACGCGGTTCGAGCACACAAATCGGTTAAGGATTGCAGCTTGGCTCACCGTTCGCTGGCCCCTGCCTGGCTGTCTCCCGAAGAGCGACCGCTCCTGCTGCGGCGCGTTCACTCGTTGACCGGCGCACTCGCACTCGGGCTCTTCCTGCTGATCCATTTGTGGATGCAGGGCCAAGCACTGCACGGCTGGAGTGCCTACGCACAGAAACTGCGCTGGGGCGATCTCCCGCTGATGCCGGCGTTGGAGATCCTGTTCGTTTATTTGCCACTCTCTTATCACGCTGTGGCGGGCATTGGGTTCATGCTCAAGCCCCGTCCGCACTTCAGCCGTTACCCATTTCGGAAAAACTGGGTTTGGGCATTGCAGCGAATCACAGGGGTCATGACGCTGCTGTTCATTGCCTATCATTTTTGGACACTGCGCCTGCAAGTGTGGTTGGGTACGATCAGCCCAGCGGATTATTTTCCGCGGCTGTGTGCGCAGCTTTCAAGCACCAACTCTTGGGGCATCCCGCTCATAGCATTCGTCTATTTGTTGGGCGGTGCGGCCTGCATCGCGCACTTCTGCAATGGGCTCAGTGGCTCTTGTTTTCTATGGGGCATCACGCGCACGCGCAAACAGACGGAGCGCGCGTCGCTGGCGTTCGCCGCATTCGGGGCACTCTTGTTCGCGTACTTTGCTGCCACCATTCTTTTCTTTGCGACGGGCTCGACGCCGGTTGACTGGCTGAGCTAAGTCTACCCCCTACGGTTCCCTCCATGCCCAGCTGTTACTTGCTCACTTGCTGCGTTGGCTCCGCAGTCGACCAGGAAACGAACAACATGAGTCTGTTCAATCTGGTCGAACAGATCAATGTGCCGCCGGGCAGCCCACCCCCTCCTGGCGGCGTGGTTCCCCTTGAGGCGCACGCCTATTGGCGCATGCCCCCCGCGGATCTTGGCAACAACTTTGAGATCCGGTTCGTCGTCGTGTCGGTTCACACAGGACTGGAAACTTCAAGTAACGTCTTCACTCATCGTGCAGTGACCGAGCGCTTTCGCACGCGCACCATGGGCTTGCCCTGTCCGCCTGTTCCAGGGGTATACGAGCTGCGAGTGGATTGGCGGATGGAAGGCACGGAAGCGTGGAATCGAGAAGCGGCGGCCTGGCCGGTGACACTCGCTGAAGTCGAGCCACAGCCCCGCGTGCTCAACTGATTTAAGCGTCTGATGTCAGCGGCTCATGTAAGCGACGGATCTGGGGCTTGGGGGCCGCGCTTTCGAATCGGGGTAGTCGCGCCGGGGTGCCTTGATCTACCGTAGCCCGACTTGGAGGTGCCCCCGGTGAACGCGCTCAATTCGATCAATATTGGCCGACTTTTTCACAAGAAGCTCTGGGTGTTGTTCGCTCTGGCGGTGGTGCTGCTTTCGAACGCGGCATTCGCAGGCGGTGGCCGCGTGCAGTGGAAATCCCGCAAGGTGCAGGAGAGCGACAAATCCTGGAAGCTCGAGGTGGCCTTCTTTCTGAGCAGCCCGCCGGACACCTCGCTGGTTCCGGTTCGCTTTTCGTTCACACCAGTGTCGTATTTTGAACGCGCGTTGGTCGACAATCACGACGGCCCAGTGACACGCGTGGTGCCGCTGACAGGGCGTCAGCCGCTGGTGGAGAGTGTGGATATTGGATTTTTGGATCCCGGGACGGGCAAGGTGGAGCCGCGCACGCGCTTCAATTTCCGCATTACCCGTGAGCGCGGGTTTGAGGCGGGCGAATACGATGTGGAAATTCGCTACGCGCGCACCGACCAATTGATTGGCACCAAGCAGACGATCACGCTCGACGGCGAGAACGACGTCATCGATCGCCGCGCGATGGATTTCAGCGGCAAGGAGCCGCCTAAGAAAGCGAAGAAGACGGAGGATACTGAGCCTAGGAAGGCGCGCGAGTATTCACCGGATGATCCGGCTTATTGGGAGGGCGGCCCTAAAGAGTCGGCCCCCAAAGAAGAAGATCGCCCGCCTCCCGCTTCCATGCGCGAAGGAGGCTGCGGTTGCCGCGTCGCGGGCATGCCAACGGGCAGTGAACAGCCCTGGGCGCCCTTTGCCCTAGCAGCGCTCGGAATCGTTGCCGCCGGCCGTCGCCGCACCGCACGCCTGTCCCAGTAGGCGTCGCGCGGCAGCCTAATGGGATAGGCGTCAGGCGACCCAGCGGGCCAGGACGCAGGTGATGTTGTCGGGGCCGCCGGCTTCATTCGCCTGCGCGATCATTCTTGCTGCCGCAGTGGGCAGATCGGGGTTCTTCTGCACGATGTCGAGCATCTGGTCGTCGCTCACCGGGCCCGCCAATCCGTCTGAACACAACAGCATGACGTCGCCCTCGCGGGGCAACTCAAAGCGCGTGTCGACTTTGACCGTATCTTTCATGCCCAACGCCCGCACGATCACATTCTTGTGAGGGAAGGATTCAATCTCTTCCGGCGAGAGCTTCTTCATCTTCTTGTAGTCGTTGAGCAGCGAGTGATCTTCGGTCAGCTGTTCAATCTTGCCGTCGCGAATCCGGTACACCCGGCTGTCACCCACGTGGGAGATGTAAACGCCGTCTTCCACAGCGAACAGACTGACTACCGTGGTGCCCATGCCGCGCTGCTTGGTGTTCTTCTGCGCGGTTTCGAAGATGCGCAGATTGCTGAGCTTGACCGCGCACACCAAGCGATTCTCTTCGTAGCCCTTGCTGCGATCCATTTTGTAAGGCCAGGTGCGCTCGGGATCTTGCGAGGTGTTCTCGAAAAATTGCCCCATGGTGTCGATGGCCATCTTGGAGGCCACTTCACCTGAAGCATGGCCGCCCATGCCGTCAGCGACGATGTACAGACCCAGGTGACTGAAGACGGCGAAACTGTCCTCGTTGTGGGTGCGCTTGCGCCCGATGTCGGTTTGACCCGCAACCTCGATACGCAGTGGTTTCACCGCGAAAAGTTTTACGTGATGCGGGGCGCCAGTCAACGAAATGCGACGCTGGCAGCCCGAAAATCAGGGGCGAGCCAACTCGCGGCAGCCATTGGGGCTGCCCACGAGCACCACGTTGGCACGGCCTAAAAACAGGCCCGTCTCCACCACGCCGGGAATGCAGGCCACACGCGTGTTCAGCTCACAGGGGTCCTTGATCTGCCCGTGCAGGTCGTAGACGAAATTCCCACTGTCGGTGCACACGACCTGTTCGCCTTTCTTGCGCAACACCGGGCGCCCCCAACGCTCCAGGTGCGACTGGGTGCTGGCATGCCCGAATTGCAGCACTTCCACTGGCAGGGGGCAGCGCGTGCCCAGGGTGTTACTCAGCTTACTTTCGTCGACCAAGATCACGTTGAAACGCGCTGCGGCGTTGACGATCTTCTCGCGGGTGTGGCTGGCGCCGCCCCCCTTGATTAAATCGAAATTCGGACTCACCTCATCGGCGCCATCGACGCACACGTCGATTGACCAGGGGCCCTCGTCGCCGAGCAGCGGAATACCCAGCGACTCCGCCAACGCGCGCGTGCGCTTGCTGGTGGGCACTCCGACCAGCTTGCGTCCCTGCTGACACAACTTAGCCACTTCACGAGTGAAGTAATCGCTGGTCGACCCAGTGCCCAAGCCGACCACCCCCGAGTCCGGCAAGTAGGCAAGAGCGGCAACGGCCGCTTGGCGCTTGGCTTCTTCGTCGGTCATGGCCGGCGAAGCTACTCAAAAAGCCCCATGGCAGCAAACACCGAGTGCACTAACCAAACCGGTAAGCTCAGTGCGGCGCGGAGGTGGAAGCAGCCGCTTGGTTGCTCGCGCTTTGACCAAGCGATCGCGGTAGAATGTAGAAGAAATCGCGCGGGGAGGATTTGCGGATGAATTCGTTTTCGCTGAATTCAAAACCGTCGGCTAGGGCGATGGCGATGCGCTTGCCGCTTTCTTTGTTGGCTTCAAAGGTTACGAATTTGGGGAACGAGTAGTTGATATCCAGCTGGGCGACGGTGATGGCGCCGGCGTGTTGCATGCCCCAGGCGATTGCGGGGGCGGTCGTGTTGTTGCTGATGCTCACGTACAGCGTGTGCCCGTCTTCACTGATACCAATGGCCGATCTTCGGATCACCGTTTCGCCGTCTAGAGTCGCGCCCCACTTCTTGACGCGTCCCTCTTTTAAGAAGGCGTTGAGTTTGCCGTGTTCGTACATGCAGTTCGGCGTTTGCCGCCACCACACCATGTCGGCTTCGCCGTCTTTGAGTAGGGGCCACGAGGCGACGCGCATGTTGTCGTCTTTGTAACGTGCGATGGTGCATACGGTGGGCTGCGGGGCGACGATCAGCATGTCGTTCACCTTCATGCCGTAAGCGCCGTGCTCGGTTTTAAATCCGCCGTTGAACGCCGCGATCACGTCCGCTTCGTATTCCGGGGGAATGCGCCCGGGGCGCACCATCTCGGCGGCTTCTGCTTCAGTGGCCACCGGTTCCTGCTTGCCGGGAACGAGTTCGATGTGCGTCTGCGTCAGATCGATCGCGACCACGAACAGCTCAGCCCACGAGCGATCTTTGTCCGGGTGGAGCAGCGTCTTGTACATCGTCACGGGACGATTCGGATGATCGACATCCGGCATCGGCACCCACTCGCCGTCACCGGGCGCCGACCAGCTCTTGTGCACTGGGCCCACCGCTTGTGGGTGAAATGACACCGCGGGCGGCGTTGGGCTTGCCGCTTCGCCCGATCCCATGTTTGCCGACCCCGTCGGCGCTGCCAGCGGTGGATTCGCTAATACAGGAGCCGACTGAGCAGGCACCTTCCAGTAGGCTTTGGGCTTCTCGCCCTTGCGCCAGATCAGCATGAAGCGATCCTGCAACCCGTACAGGGCGTCCTCGAGCTTCGCGACGTTGTCGGTGCCCACAACGGCGCGCAGCGAATCCGCAACGATGGGCCCCAGCCACTCGATGCGGTTGACCGCCACCCACAGCGCAAGGAACAGCACCGGAATTGCCACCAGCGCAGCCAATCCGTAGCGGCGAGCGCGTCCGCGTATCAACCCCGGAGGGCCAGGTTTTGCCGGCCTGGCTTCTGGAAGAGAGCCGAGAATTTCGGGCGACTGGCTCATCTGCTTGGAGCCTAATCCAACCCTTTGCCCGGGGCCCATTTTACGGGAAGCGGGTTCCTGCCTAATCGGCCCGCTGGCGGAAACTCCCGAGGGTTAGGATCGGCCAGGATCCGCGCTAAGTACCGCAGCCCAGGTCCGCATGGAGCACCCCGCATCGTCCAATACCAGTGAAATTCCGGTGGGGTTGCGGGAGCATTTCTATCGCCAAGCGCCGCGTTATGGCGCGGGGCTGCTGCTGCTCGCGACCTACCAGGTTGGTCAGTACTGGTTCAACGTCACGCTGTCGCACGCGATCGACGCCGGCAGCGGTGCGAACTACTCGCGCGCGCTGCACAGCGGCCTGATGCTGATCGCGATCTCAGTCGTCGCCTTCGTGGTGCGCATTCTCTCGCGCATGACCATGTTCAACGCAGGGCGCATCGCAGAGTACGAGCTGCGTAAGGCACTGCTCGATCACCTGCAACACCTGGGTCCGGGATTTTACAGTGGCATGCGCACCGGCGACATCATGAGTCGCTTTACCAACGACTTGGGGCAAGTGCGCTTGTTGCTCGGTTTCGGCGTACTCAATGTGATCAACAGCATCTTTGGTCTGCTGAGCGCGCTGACCTTCATGCTCGCGGTTTCTTGGAACCTCACATTGGCCGCATTCACGATTTTGCCGCTGATCTTGTTGGTGATGCGTGGCTTCATGAAGGGGCTCTACGATCGTCAGCGGGAGAATCAGCAGGGCATTGGTGAGCTGAGCGATCGCGTGCAATCCAGTGTTGCCGGCGCGCGGGTAGTGCGGGCGTTCGGTTTGGAGCAAGCCGAACAAGCTGCTTTCGATCGCGTCAACGAGCGCTACTTGGAAAAGTCTTTGCGTCTTGCACGATTGCGCGGTGCGCTGTGGCCGTTGGTGGCTTCCGTCACTGCGCTCGGCGTGGTGGTAATGTTCTGGTACGGCGGCAGCTTGCTACTGCGCGGGGACATCACTCAAGGGCAGTTCTTGGCATTTTACAATGCACTGGCGCAGCTCTCCTGGCCGTTGATCTCCGTGGGGTTCTTGTTGGGTGTGCTCCAGCGCGGGCGCGCCGGCTATTCACGCCTGGCAGAAGTGTTCGCCGCTAAGCCGGACATTGTCGATGGCGCCAAGACGCTGGAACAGGTTGAGCACCCCGCCTTACAAGTTCGCAACTTGAGCTTCAATCACGGCGATACGTCGATTCTGAAGCAAGTGAGTTTTGAGCTACCTGCAAGCAGCTCGCTGGCGATTGTAGGACGCACCGGCAGCGGGAAAACCACGTTGGCCGTGCTGCTTGCGCGACTGCGCGCGGTGCCCCACGGGGCGATTTTCCTAAACGGTGTGGACGTCTGCGATTTGCCGGTACGGCAGGTGCGTGAAGTGATCGGTTACGCCGAACAGGACGCGTTCTTGTTCTCCACCACGGTGGCGCGCAATATCGGTTATGCCCTGGAAGAGCCGGATTCGAAGGAATCCGAGCAGATCATCCACCAGGCTGCGGCAGAAACGCAGATCTTGAACGAGGCGCAAGAATTGCCCGACGGCTTCGACACCGTTGTTGGCGAACGTGGGGTGCAACTATCTGGTGGCCAAGCGCAACGTGTGGCGCTGGCTCGCGCGCTAGTTAGTCGCCCCAAGATCTTGATCTTAGACGACCCGCTCAGCGCCGTTGACGCGAGGACCGAGCGCGCCATCTTGCACGCGTTGGATCGGGAGCGCGCGCGTCGCAGTGTGATCCTGATCACCCACCGTGTCAGTGCCGCGGCAACCTGCGACCGAGTGTTGGTACTCGATCACGGCGCGGTGCTGGATATTGGCACCCACGCGGAGCTGCTCAAGCGCTGCGACGTCTATGCCGCCTTCGCCGAAGAGCAGCGTATTCAAAGCGAATTGTCGGCAATCGGTGGCTCCGTCGACGCCGTGGGAGCAGTAGCCCAATGAGCACGCCGACAAAAACGCAAACAAGACCGCCAACCAGGATGTCAGTGCGCTCTCTGATCGGCGTTGACGACGCTCCCATAAGAAAAGGACCCGCGTCGCGCACCGAGCAGATCCTCAAGAAATTTCATGAGGAAGCGTCGCTGAGCAAGGCCTACGACGCGCGCCTGCTGGCTCGTTTGTGGCCCTTTGTCGCGCCGCATCGCGTGCTCGTGCTGGTGTCACTGGCGGTTGGCTTAGTGGTTTCTGTTAGCCAAATCATTCGCCCGCTCGTCGTCAAGCACGCCGTGGATCAAGGTGCGCTGCTCAAAGACAGCGCAACACTGGCGCAGGGCGGGCTGCTGTTCGCGCTATTGGTTCTGTTGGAGGCGGCCTTGTCCTTTGTGCAGACGTACACCGTGCAAGTGGGCGGTGCGCGGGCGATGGCGGATTTGCGGCGTGAGATCTTCGCCTTCTTGCATCACTTGCCGGTCCGTTTCTTCGACTCGCAACCAGTGGGCAGATTGGTCACGCGCGTCACGAACGACACCGATGCAATCTTGGAGCTGTTTGCCTCGGGCGCTCTCAACGCCTTCGCGGATGTGTTTCGCCTAGTGGGCATTGTGATTGTGATGTTCTCGCTCGACTATAAGTTGAGCCTGGTCGCGTTTGCTGCAGGCCCCCCAGTTGCCCTTCTGGTCACCGTGGTGCGCCGGCGTGCCCGCGAAGCATTCCGCGAAATTCGCGCCAAAACGGCGCGCATGAACGCCACCATGGGCGAGCAAGTTGCCGGCATGACCGTGGTGCAAACCTACCGCCAAGAGGAAGCCGCATCGCGCGAGTTCGATGCCATCAACGTCGCTTACCGGGACGCGAACATGCGTTCGATCAAGTACGACGCGGTGCAGGACGCGGCGATAGAGTTGGTCTCTGCGGCTTGTTTGGCGTCCATCGTGGTGTCGCTCGGCTACCGAGGGAGCACTTTCGGCACGGTGTTCGCTTTCGCCATGTACTTGCGGCAATTCTTCGAGCCGATCAGTGCCCTGGCTCAACGCTACACTCTGCTGCAGAGCGCGATGGCTGGCGCGGAGCGAGTTTTCGGCTTGTTGGATGTGACGGATCAGGACTGCCCGCCTCGCACTGCGGGTCCCGCGGGTGATCCCACGTTGGCACTGGCGGTCGACGACGTCAATTTTGAATACAAAGCGGGTACCCCCGTACTGAAGAATATTTCCTTCACCGTGCGCAAAGGCGAGCGCATTGCGCTGGTAGGCGCGACGGGGTCCGGCAAATCCACTACGGCATCGTTGCTCCTTCGTCTGTACGACACGACTCAAGGGACGATTCGGGTCTTCGGGCGGGATATCACCGGCTTCCAGCGAGATGCACTGCGCTCACAGTTCAGTGTGGTTCCCCAAGATGTGTTTCTTTTCCCCGGCACGGTTGCTGAAAATATCGCGGCGGGTCAGACGCCGGATGTCAGCAAAGTGGCGGCTGCGCTGGAGCAGCTCGGAGCGCTGGATTTATTTGTTGTGCGGCCCGATGGCTTGAACGCAAGGGTGGAAGAGCGCGGGCAGAATTTTTCCGCCGGTGAGCGTCAATTGATCGCCTTTGCGCGTGCGCTGTATCGCGATGCACCGATTTTGATTTTGGACGAAGCGACGGCAAGCGTTGACAGCAGCACTGAGGCGCGCTTGCAACGCGCTTTAGAGCTGTTGCTCAAAGACCGCACAGCCGTTGTCATTGCGCACCGCTTGAGCACCGTGCAATTTGCGGATCGCATCTTGGTGTTGCACAACGGCGCAATCGTTGAGCAAGGAACGCACGCGGAGCTGCTGCAAGCGGGGGGTTATTACGCGCGACTGCACGCGTTGCATTTTGCAAAGCAAGCGCCGCACGCCGAGTGACGCCTATTGGACCCCGAGCTCGACCCGGGCTCGGGAATAGTCCTCGGTAAAATCACCAGCTGGGGTACGAATACTCAACTGGGCGCGGTGCACCGCAGCTGGTTCTCGCTGAAATTCGTACACGGTGAGGAAAGGCTCTGCGCGGTCGCTGCGCATGCGCACGTCCGCTCGTGCAGTCAAATGCAACGCACAGCTTGAGGCCGCAGCGACCACGCGGGCTTCGAACGCCGTTTGGAACACCAAAAAGAAATATCCTTTCGCACTCAAGAGGCGCGCAGCGGCCGTGCAATAGGCTTCCACTCCTCCGCGCAAATCAAAGCGACAAGCGAGGCGCTGAGGATCGCGCGGGAGCACACCGTCGGTCAGCGGAAAATACGGAGGTGAGGCTGTGATCAAATCGAATGTTTCCCCCGAGAAATCGTGGAAGCGAAAATCCGCGTGGACGATGTCAACGCTCAGCTGCGGATCCGCAAGCTCGGCCAAAGAGCGTCGCGCGAGCACGGCGCTTTGCTCTTGTGCTTCCACCCCCAGTGAAATCTGAGGCCGCAGCCGATGTGCGGTCATCAGCAGCACCGAGCCGACCCCGGTGCCGAGATCGAGGTAGCGGCCAGGTGCGCGCTGAAAGCGATGCGCAGCGAACCAAGCCGTGAGCACGTCGTCGGTGCCGGTGCGGTGGCCCCAGCGTCGTTGGTAGATGAAAATGTCGCCGATCAAGCGATCGCGTGTGGCGTCGCTGGGCCACCCCGAAGGCTCAGCGCAGTGTAGCGCTTCGCTCATGTTGGCCGTTACCCTGCGTCAGCGGCGGCGTCGGTCGTTGTGGGCACCGGGGTGGGGGTCACAGGTGCTGCATCTCCCACGGAAGCCACCACGCGCAAGAAAAAATCCGTGCAGGTATCATTCTTCACTTCGATGTAAGTAGGTGTCACCGCAACGATCACTGTTTGATTGCCGGGGCTCACAGTGAACCCGGAGCGATCAGAGAGCGGATTGGGTGAGAAACTCACATACGGCACAACCTCGCTGG
>DATJEQ010000451.1:0-6748 GCA_035496495.1 Polyangiaceae bacterium | reverse complement strand
TGCGCGCCATCACTTGCAAAAGCGCATCCGCGATTTCACGGCGACGTTGGTCAGTATTAGAAGGCCTGGCCATAACTTGGGCGAATGACCAAATAATAATTGCCGCCGCACTCTTGTCAAGCCGAGGTTTCCTGGTAAATTGGTTATATGACCAATAAACGATCCGGGACTCCCCAAGGGAATCTCGCATTGGTTCGAGGGCTCGCGCCCGCGCCGGCGTTGGCCTTGCTGGCTTCGTTGTACTTTGCCCAAGGAGTGCCCTTCGGTTTTTTCTCCCAGGCGCTGCCCGTGTTGATGCGCAGCCGAGCCTACTCGCTGGAGTGGATTGGCCTGTCGAGTCTGCTGGCCTTGCCCTGGGCACTAAAATGGCTCTGGGCACCGCTCGTGGATCGCTTTTGCTTCCGCCGTCTCGGTCGGCGGCGCTCGTGGATCCTACCGTTGCAAGCCGCGTCAGTGCTCACGCTTGCTGCGTTGGCGACCTGGGGCGACGCGCGAGGCCTCGATGTGCTGCTGATCGGCTGCTTCATTTCCAACCTGCTCGCTTCGACACAAGACGTGGCCACGGATGGCTTGGCGGTCGAAACGCTGCGCGTTGAAGCGCGCGGCCTGGGCAATGGCGTTCAAGTTGCGGGGTATCGCACTGGCATGGTGCTGGGCGGTGGCCCGCTCTTGGTGCTGTTCGAACGACGGGGCTGGTCCGCAGCAACGTGGGCGCTGGCTGGGGCGCTGTTGGTCGCTAGTTTACCAGTGGCGTTTTATAATGAAACGCGTCGACATCCTATGACAGCAACGACCCATGGTGCATCCGTCGCGTCGTACTTGCGCCAGCCCGGCGTGCGTTCGTGGCTCCTTGTGCTCGTGGTGTTCAAATTCGGTGATGCTGTGGCCACGGGAATGCTACGACCGTTCTTGGTCGACCGAGGTTATTCGCTCAGCGATATCGGCTGGAGCTTGGGCACGCTGGGCTCCCTCGCTGGGTTGGTCGGTGCGCTTGCGGGCGGCATGCTCGTCAATCGGCTGGGGGTGCGCCTCGCACTGCTGTCGTTCGGCATGTTGAGCGCTATCAGTGTCGGGCTGTATTGCTACGCCTCTGCATCCAGCATCGACACCGCTACTCTGGCAGTTCTATTGGGCTTCGAAAACTTTGCGGGTGGCATGGCAACCGTCGCTCTGTTCACGACCATGATGCAGTTCTCCCGAGCCGGAAGCGAAGGCACCGACTACACCATTCAGGCCAGTGTCGTGGTCGTGGGCACTGGGCTTGCGCACAGCTTGAGCGGATTTTCCGCTGCGCGCCTTGGTTACACCCTGCACTTCGGGCTGGCCTCAGTCGCAGCAGCGTTCGCGGCCGCGGCGGCTTGGTGTTTACTTCCTCGGGTGACGAGCGCCGTGGCGAGCTGGGTGCAATCATGATCGCCGTGTACGCTGGCTCGTTCGATCCGTTCACGTTTGGGCACGCCAGTGTCGTCCGTGAGGCGCTTGCGCTGTTCGATGAGGTGATTTGCCTGGTTGCAGTGCACCCCACGAAAACGCCCTTGTTCAGTGTCGAAGATCGGCTGAGGTTCATTCGCGAGACGGTGCCTTCACCACGTGTACGCACGGCCTTTACTCGCGGATACGCGGTGCAATTTGCACGGGAGGCAGCCGCACAGGTTCTAGTGCGTGGCGTCCGCGACGCCACCGATTCCGCATATGAAATCGAGCTGGCACACGCCAATCGCCAGCTGGCACCAGAAATCAGCACCGTCTTCGTCCCGGCCGACACCCAGCTGGCCAAAGTCAGCTCCAGCGAGCTGAAGCTCATGGCAGCCGCAGGCTCATCCATTTCCCACCTCTGCCACCCAAGCGTCGAACTCGCCCTGAGACAGGCAGCGCAGAGCACGGCCGTCAACGAATAGTTACCTGTCCGCGAGCCGCTGCATTTGCGGGCGCTCGAAGCTCGGCCACATCCCTACTGAAACATCGCTGCGCCGTTGAATGGTGCATTACTTGCGGCGCTGAGGTTCGTGGTGATGCCGGTCAATTCGACGCAGACGCCGTCGGCACCGATGCCGATTTTTCTGACCCACAAATACGATCCAACAGTGTGCATGCCGGCGCTCACTTGTCCGAGCGCGGTCATTGGCACGGTGCCTTGGTTCGCGGAGGCGTCGAAGAAACAGCGCACTTCGACTATTGGTGAGGGAGCGCTGGTTTCGTCGTACACCACGAACTCCAGCTGACCCACGGTGCTGCCGCTCCATAGCAGGGCTAGATCGCTGGTGCGATTAATACTCAGGGTCGTGCCCGGTGCTTGTGCGGGCGCTGTGAGGGTGAGGGAGGGCGGTCCGCAGAACATCTCACTGACGGCGGAAACGTCCGCGCCAGCGGTTGAAAGAGTGAGGCCCGCTTTGGGCATAAGCCACATGCGCTGGGCCTTGTGCACCGTGTCGTAAGCGCCGCTGGCAGACGGGGCGAGCATCAATGAAGCGCCATCTGCCACTGCACTCACTACACCCGCGGAGGGCCCCCCGGGATTCGTCGCGGCGTTGCGGGGACAAGATAACACACTGCAACTGGCGCCGGCCTGTTGCACCGTGCAGGCGGCATCTGTCGGCGGGTTGGTGGATCCGAAAATGGCCGTCAGGCTAGTGTCTACCCCGGTAGCGCTCAACACTTGCGTTGCGAAAACAGCGCCCACATTACCGGTGGCAGGACAGCGCCCGCGACCGTTGAAATCCGCATGATCGTCACATTGGGTGAAGACACCTGTCGATCCGCCTTGGCTCGCTTGGCCCGCGGCACCGACGCTACCGCCACTGGCCGACTGCCCGCCGGCGCCCGCGGCTGTCACACCGCCCGAACCACCCATTGGGACCGACGTCGAACCGCCCTCTCCACCAGATCCGGCCGTGCCTGCCGTGTTGGTTGCACCTCCCGCGTTTGCGTTCACCGAGCCAGCGCCCCCGGAAAGCCCTGTCGAACTCGAACCGCCGCCGCCGTTGCCACCCGCATTGCCCGTCGTGCTGCCGCCGGTCAACGCTCCGCCGGTCGCCGCTCCGCCGGTGCTGGTCGCCGCAGCGTTCCCGCTAGCGCCACCGGAGTTCGGTGACATTGAACTCGATCCGCACCCAGAAAGGATCAGCGCGTACCCAAGTGCAGCCCAAGGGACGTTGGAAAAGTGATGGTTGAGGGAAGGCATGACCACCGCAAGGATCAACCCGAAGGCGGTGTTCGCTGGCTCGCGTCGAAGAGCTTCTTGTCCACGTCCAAGAAGCGCGTGGCAAGGGCTTTGAGGAACTCGCCCACTAACCCCTGACGTGCGAGTTCGTGTTTGAGGCCCTGCGAGCTCACCACTTGAACGGCAACTTGTGTTTCTGCAATCACAGTGGCAGAGCGGCGTTCGCCGGTGATCAGGCCCGCTTCGCCGAACACGTCGCCCGGGTGCAAACTGCGCAGCAGGCGTTGTTCTAGCCCACTGCCGCGCACCACCTTGCACGTGCCCTGTTTGAGCACAAATGCTCGATCCGACGGTTCACCTTCGCGCACGATGACCTCGCCGGGGGCGAAGTTGCGACTTTCGAACCAGCCGCCGCCACGCAGAATCGCGCGCAGATCGTGGGCAAATTCTGCAACGTTGGCGTAGCGATCGTCCTTGCTGCGCTCCATCGCTTTCAGGCACACGCGTCGCAGTTCCGGGGAAACGACGCGTGTCGGCGCGCGCTCGTCCGGGGGCAACAGATCGCGCGCTTTGGCAGCACTCAAAATCTGCAACAGGGTAGTACCGCTGTACGGCGTGGTACCGGTGAGGATTTCGTACAGCACCGCACCGAGCCCGAACACATCGGTGCGCGGGTCGATCTGGTTGCTTTGACTATTCGCTTGCTCGGGCGCCATGTAAACCGGTGTGCCGCCGGAGAAGGTGCCCGTTGCTGTACCACGCTTCAGCGCCTGGTCGTGCGTGCGCTCTCCGGACTGCGGGTTGCCATTGGTATTTGGGCTGTCAGTGTTCAGATCGCCCGTCAGTGTGCCGGGAACAGCAGGTGAATCGACATCCGGGGGCCCCCCGGGAAGCACGCGAGCGATTCCCCAATCCATCACGTACACTTCACCGTGCGTTCCGACCATGACGTTCGACGGCTTGAGATCGCAGTGCACCACGCCGCGACTGTGCGCAAATGCGATTGCGTCGCAGATCTTGAGCAGATCCCGCAGGTGCTGCTCCAAGCGATCCGGATTGGCCGCGTCTTCTGCGCCGCGGCTGATGCGGCTAGCGAAGGTTTCACCTTCGACCAGCTGCATGATCAAATCGTAGCCGCCGTCAGTGCGTTGCAGCACGTCGTACACGGGCACAATATTCGGATGGGTGAGCCAAGCGGTCAGGCGCGCTTCGCGCCAAAATTGCGCCACGGCGCGTTCGTCCGTGGCATCAGCGGCATAGCGCTTGACGGCCACGGTGCGCATCAGGTGCCGATCCAACGCCGCAAAAACCGTTGCCGAGCCACCGTCACCAATGTGGCGAATGATCTGGTAGCGGGAATCGAGCGGCCCCACGTCGCCGATTTGGGTGCCGCGAGGGGTCCCTTGCCAGGTGGCGTCCGTATCAGCGCCCAGGGGCTGCTGGCGGGCGGGCGATTCGCTCATCGCCGGATTCTAACCGATTTCGGTTTCCAACTCACCCAACATGCGCAGTCGCTCGGATGCCTCACTTGCCCGCTGTTTTGCGCGTGAAGCAGCGCGAAAATTGCCGTTTTGTTCCAGCGCTTGGGCATGCCACGTCAGGTAAGCGGGCAGGCCAATGGGGAACACGCGGCGGTAAGCATCCAGCCGCTCCAGCGCAAGTTTTACTCGAGGTCGCGCAGCGGGATCATTCGAGGCGAGCGCGAGTGAAACTTTAGCAATGGCCGAGAGCCCGGGCAACACCGCGTGGCCGGTGGGTCTGCCGGTGCTTCGGGCGAGATTCAGCGCGGCATCAAGCAGCTCTTGTGCGCGCTCGCTGTTGCCCAAGTCGTGATAGCAAGAGGCCAAGGCCGCTTGCGTCGGCATGAATTCATTGACGTCTTCCGGCCTGGCACTGGCCAGTGCGCTCTCCAACTTGGGCCGTGCCGCTGCGGTGGCCCCATGACGCAAGCGCACCAAGCCCAGGGCGCGCAATGCCCAAGTCGCCTGCTGTTGATTGCCGGTGCGTCGCGCGCGACTGAGTAAGCCGGTGGCCAACGTTTCTGCCAACGCCGATTGCCCGCGGTAATGCGCATGCCAGAAGCGCACGATCTGCGCGTTACCCCAGTTTATGGGATCGCCGATGGAATTGCACAACTCCTGGCAACGCTCCGCGCTCTCTTGGCTTTCCTCCCATTCGCCGCGGCCCACCAAATACAGCGCCTTGATCATGTGCACGTAGGCGAGCCCGTGCGGGTGCTCCAAGCGCTGGGCACCGTCAACCGCGCGGCGCAAATAGCGCATCCCCAGTGGGTGCATTCCGCCCAACCCGACTGCTCCCCCTAAATCAGCCAGAGCCCCGCACAGGACTGCCGAGGGAGTTTCCCGTTCAGCGCAGCGCACGGCGCGCAGCGTGGCGCTGAACAACCCCGGGCCGTCGCTTTGGAAATAGGCAACGTGAGCGACATGGCGGTACAGCGCCGCGATCTCCAAGTCCATCTCGGTGCGCGTGGCGCCCAAAGGAGTGATCGACGAGAGCATGAATTCACGCGCGGCCCGAGCCGTGCTGGTGGAAAGCGGTTCGCGCGGTTTCTCGCCAGCCAGCGCAAGCCCGGCGCGCGCGTGTTCGGCGCGTGCCCCAAGTGCGCCCAAGCCCGCATATGCATCTCCCAGTTTTCGATGCCAGCGAATCGCGTGTGCCTTGATCTCGCCGAAGGCATCGGTCAAGCAGCGCGTGAAATGCTGTGCGGCTTCTTCAAAGGCGCCCAAATCCAGTGCTTCAGATCCCGCCTTCTCCGACCAAGTGACGGTGCGTTCCGCGTTGCCCGCGAGCTGCCAATGGTGGGCCAGCGTTGCAGCTGAAGCGGGTTGCGGCTGGTCCTCCAGTAACTGCGCAGCTTGTGCATGTAGGGTTCGTCGTTGCCCCAGCAACATGATTTCGTATGTCACTTCGCGGTACATTGCGTGGGAGAAGCGGTAGCCGCGCGCGCTGCCTTCTAGCGGGGTCAGCACCCCCTGACGGATCAGGCTGTTGGGTTGTAAAACAGGCGCAGCCGGCGAGCTCAACTTCGCGAGTTGTTCGAGCACGGGCCATTCGAAGCGAGCCCCCAACACGCTGGCCACGCGCAGGATCAAGGTGTCGTCGGGGTTCAAACGATCTAAACGGCTGGTGATCAGCGCTCGAATAGAATCGGGAGGGCCCGGGCTCTTGCCACCGCGCATTGAGGGGGGCGTGCTCAACAGCGCCTCGCCCAGCAGCAGCAAGTACTCGACGATGTACAACGGGTTGCCACCGCTGTGCTGCCGGATCAGTCCGAGCAATTCTTGAGGAGGGGTGCGCCCTCCAAAAAGATTACAAGCCAGCGCGACACACGTATCGGCGTCTAAGGGTTTGAGTTCGATCACGTGGCTGCGCTGATCGGCCGCTTTTTGCACGTCAGCAAGGCCCACGCCGTCGGAAGGTCGTGTGGTGAGCACGAGCAAGACACCTGGCAAAAGCTGCGCAACGCGTGCGGCCAGGCGGAAAGAAGCCGAATCCATCCAATGGACATCTTCCAACACGATCACCGAAGGGGCGGGGGCCAATTCGCGGATCGTTTCGGTGAGCGCT
>DATJEQ010000450.1:0-8488 GCA_035496495.1 Polyangiaceae bacterium | reverse complement strand
GACGCCAGTCCGGTGGTGGATGCCGCTGCGCCGGTGGACGCAACCATGCCCCTTGTCGATGCAACCGCGCCGATGGACAGCGGGAGCGACGCGAGCGACGGCGGCTGAGCAATCCACTGCGCGGTAGCGTATTCAGGGAAGCTGCCGCGGCGGTACGTCGTCGGCAGCTTCGCCCGTCGTATCGATCACACCGGAGTTCCCGCCGTGATCCTCCTCATAGCGACCCCCGCTGGGCGGCCGCACCACGAATGTGCGACTGACAAAGAATGAGCCACCGCCCACCGGCGCATTGCGGCGAACGAGCCAGCGCGCCACCCAACGTCGTGTCCAGGGTACCAACAGAAACAGACCAATGAGGTCGCTCAGGGGCCCTGGCGCGATCAGCAGCGCGCCTCCCAGCAGTACCAGCACCCCTTCGAGCGCCCCTTCTGCCTGGGGCACGCCGGAAACCAACGCTTGTTGGTAGTCCCGCCACACCCGCAGGCCCTGCTGCCGCGTGATCGCGACACCGATCGCCGCCGAGGCGACGAGCAGCGCGACGAGCTGCAAGAAGCCGATCTGCTCCCACAGCAGGGTCAGCAGGTACAGCTCCGTGAGCGGCAGAATGACGAAAAAGAAGAAACCCACTCTCAGCCAACCTAACCTCGGTCAGAGCTGTGACAAGTCGCACAGGCACTCATTTGTCGCTCATAGTTTACAGCTGAAGCTGCTGCTATCTACTTGATTGCCATAAAAAAAACGGGCAGCGCTGTTGGCACTGCCCGATCCCTGTACGCAGCCGCCGGGGTGACCGCGGCGCGTGTTACTCTGTTCTGGTTACTTACCGGCGCTACCACCAGCAGCTGCCGGAGCTGCTGCCGGGGCTGGAGCCGCTGCTGCTGGTTTGGCACCCGCGGCGGCCTTGGCTGCTGCCTTAGCCACTGCTTCAGCCGATTCCTTCACATCTTTGGCTGCTGCGCCGGCGCCACCCTTGCCATCGGCCTTCGCAGCCGAGGCTGCGTTCGGGTCGGTGAGAGCCGGGGGCTTGATGCCCTTGGCTTCAGCCGCGGGGCAACCCAGGGTGATGTCGAGCTTCTTGCCGGCGCGGTAGGCGATCTTGAACTCCACGCGGCGGTTCTTCTCGAGAGCTTCCGGTGTGTCGCCGGGATCGAGCGGGCAATAGAAGCCATAGCCTTGGCTCAGCAGGTGATCCTTCGCCACGCCTTTGGCAATCAGGCCCTTCACCACGGACTCAACGCGTTGTTGGGTCAAGGTGCGGTTGTGCTTCTCCTGGCCTTCCTTGGAGGCGTGGCCTTCCACAACCACCAGCTGCACGTCAGGGTTCTTCACCAGCACGTCAGCCACAGCGTCGATCACGACCTGTGATTCCGGCTCGATCGCAGAAGAATCCTTTTTGAATTGGATCTTCTGGTTGATCTGCACTTCCTTCTCCTTCAGCTGCACGATCGGCTTGGTGTCGGGGCAACCGTCGTCGTCCTCAAAGTCATTGACCGTTTCGGCCTGATCCGGGCACTTGTCTTGAGGTATGGGAACGCCGTCGTTGTCCATGTCCTTGTTGGGGCAGCCATCTTTGGCATCCGGCGGGTTGCCGTCTTCGGCCTCGGTCACGCACTTGTCGGTGCTGTCCGGAATTCCGTCCTTGTCCTGGTCAGCCGGTGGCGGCGGGGGGGGCGGGGGCGGAGGCGTGTTTAGCTTCACTTCAGCCTTGCAGCCGACAAGGGAAACGCCGCTTCCTGCGCACAGAGCGAGAGCGAGCGCGTAGCTCAATGATCGAGAGAATTTCATATCAAGATTATCCTTCGGTGGTGTCGCGGCCGCGGGGGGCCACAAGCGGGTCGGACCTTAGCAAACCGGGCCCCCCCCTACTACCCGCAACCGACACTTATGACCCGCTTATTTAGGCCAATCGAAGCAGCGCTGCTTGCCGCGCTGGGGCATGCTGCGGCCCAGGAAGGGTGAGCCAATGAGCAACACGAACGACTTTCAGCTCAAGGGAGATTTCCACGCGGGGCAAGTGGCAGGCGCAGTGACGCTGGGGCCGCTAGAGACAGTGTACCAGGAGATCTTCGCCGAAGTACTGGCCGATGGGGTGATCACCCGCGAGGAACGTCGCGATCTGGATCGCACGGCAGAGAAGCTCGGTTTGGATCCAATGCGCCTCGCCAAACTCGAGCAAGCGATGATCGCGGCGTTCGAGAGCAGCAATCGGATTCGTGTCGTCGAGCGCCACTCCGAAATACCACCCGCATCGCTCACGCCGCTGCAATTGCAGGGGCAGGGTGAAGGCGCCGCCACGGTGCTGCGCGCCCGCGTCGCGCAGTTGGAAGCGCGAATTGCAGAATTGGAAGCAGACCTGGCCGAAGCGCGCTCGCAGATCAACGTGGATGTTGACTTCGGTAGTCTTTCCGCTGAGGCGATTGGTGACGACGACAGTGAGGCGCTCTTGCGTCGAACCCAGCGCAACCCCGGGCACGCCGAGGCGTACCATCGGTTGTTCGACATCTACGCTGCTCAGGGCGCGTTGGATCGCCAGCATTGGGTGGCCCAAGCGCTGGTGGCGTTGGGCGACGCGAACCCCAAGGAACGGGAGCTATTTGAACGCCATCGACAACAGACACTCCCTTCGCCAACGGCCGGCATTACGGCCAAAGCCTGGCGCGAGGCCTTGACGCATCCCGAGGAAGAGCCGCTGACGGGCGGCGTGTTCTCGGTGGTGGCCCCCGCGGTGCTGCTCGGTCGCGTCACCGTGCTGCGTCGATTGGGCCAATTGCGTCCGCCGAATGCCGTTAATCTGCAAGATCCGGCTAAGGCGACGCTCACGGCGGTGCGGGCCGTAGGCTGGGCGGCCGCGGTGATGGGCTTGCCTGTCCCGCAGCTTTATGTCGAAAAGGATCGTGAGCATGCCTTTGAGCTGACCCCGGGCATGCCGCCCCACACCGTGATCGGTCGCGGAGCCCTCGCGGGGCGCAATCCCCTGCAACACGCATTCTTTGCGGGCCGTCATTTGACCGGTTATCGCCAGGAGCATTTCATTCGCCAGCTGTACGGCGCGATCCCCGATCTGGAGGACATTTTCTTGGCGGCGGTGCTGATCGGCAACCCCGGGCTGCCGCTGGCGGAAAACATTCGCCACCGGGTCGAGCCGGTCGTGCGCGCGATCGAGCCACTGCTCGATCCAGCCCAGCTGGACGCCCTGCGCAGTCATATCTTGCGCTTCGCAGCGGAGGGCGGGCGCACCAATTTGCAGCGCTGGAGCGCCTCAGCCGAAAAAACTGCGTGCCGTGCTGGGCTGGTGCTGTGTGGAGATCTGCCCACGGCCCTTGAAATCCTTCAGGAAACTGATCCAAATCGGGACGAACTCCCACAGGATCTAATCGCCTATTCCGTAAGTAATGCCCACCACGGGTTGCGCGCTGAGCTGGGGATTGCGCGTTAGGGGTGTGACAAGCAGCGACCGATTTGAGACGCTAGCCTGAGGCAAAATGCTGCGCTAATATACTCCAAACGGGGCAGGGGTCGCTGTGGGGGCGGCCCGAGTTGGGGTATCGGGGAAATTAGGATCGGGGGTAGCGATGATGGGACAACAAATCGACACGCCGGTAGGGACACCCGCGGTGCGCGCTGAGCAGCCTGCCACGGTGCTCGTTTGCGACGATGAGCTACGCCTGGGGATGCTCACGGCGGAGCTGCTGGATGGGCTCGGGTATAAGGGCATTGCCGTCGGTTCCGGCGGCGACGCGTTGCGCACGATCGCCGAAGCAAGCCCGAATATTGGCTTGCTCTTATTGGATGTGAATTTGGCGCGTGACGACGGGGGTAACCCTGGGGTGTCCGCTTATGAGATATTGCGCCAGCTGTCGGCTTCGAAGGAGTCGGTGCCTGTGGTGCTGATCAGTGGGCAGCCGCGGCAAGATGCGCCGCGAGCGTTGACCAGCCATCCGAATGTCGTGGGGTATTTAGAGAAGCCCTATGCCGTTGAAGGGTTGCTCAACGCCGTGCGTGCCGCGCTGGCGTAGTTCGTCTATGATGCGCCGCCATGGCGTCTTCGCGTAAATCGGGTCGATCTCGTCGCAGTAGGGGCGTACGGCCGCACGTCTCTACAGGCCGCGATGACAAGGTTTCCGCGCTCTTAGCGCAGCTTGAGGAAGAGGGCGTCACCCGGGCGAAGATCGGCGGCTTCGACGTTGACGGGGTGCTGCGCGGTAAATACGTCTCGCTCGCCAAGTTGCGTTCCGCGCTGAGCAAGGGGTTCGGCTTCTGCGATGTGATCTTCGGGTGGGACAGCGCCGATGTGCTGTACGACAACGCCAAGGTCACCGGTTGGCACACCGGATACCCGGATGTGCAAGCGGTGCTTGATCCGACCACGCTGCGGCGCGTGCCGTGGGAGCCCGGTGTGGTTGCAATGTTGTGCGACTTTCGCGATGGCAGTGGGGCTGTTGGGCACCCCGCGTGCCCGCGCTCATTGTTGAAGCATGTAGTGCAGAGCTGTGAGAGCAAAGGCTTTCAGCCCAAAGTGGGCGTTGAATTCGAATTCTTCCTGTTCCAAGAAACGCGCGATAGCTTGCGCAGTAAAAATTTCTCTGGGCTCACTCCGCTTGATGGCGGCATGTTCGGCTACAGCTGGGTGCGCAGTGGTCAAGACTCCGCGTTGATGCGCGACATCATGGAGGGGATGGCGGATTTTGACATTGAGATCGAAGGACTGCACACAGAAACGGGGCCCGGAGTATACGAGGTCGCCATCGCGGCGGATTCTGCGGTTGCCGTTGCGGATAAGGCTGCGCTGTTCAAAACGGCAATGAAGCAAATCGTGCACCGCCACGGGCTCAGCGTCACCTTCATGGCGAAGTTCAGTGAAGCGCTGCCGGGGTGCAGTGGGCATTTGCACCAGAGCCTGTGGCAAGACGGCAAGAACGCCTTCCACGATCCAAAGAGCGCGCAGGGAATGTCGGCCCTGATGAAGCAATACATCGCGGGGCAGCTGCAGCTGGCTCAGGAATTGACGGCGCTCTATTCGCCCACCATCAACAGCTACAAGCGCTATGTGCCCGGAGTGTGGGCGCCGTTGGTCGCCGCGTGGGGGCTTGAGAATCGCACCTGCACGGTGCGGGTGATCGCGCCGAACGATCCGAAAGCGGCGCGCATTGAGTACCGACAGACGGCGGCGGACATCAATCCCTACATCGCAATCGCGACCAGCTTGGGCGCGGGCCTGTGGGGCATTGAGAAGAAGCTTTCGCTGCCGGCTGAGTCAAAAGGCGATGCGGGAGAGGGCGGACCAATGGCGATTCCGCGCACTTTGCACGAAGCCACCGCATTGCTTGCCAAGAGCAAAGTGGCACGGCAGATTTTGGGGGCGGAATTCGTCGATCACTACGTGCGCACCAGAGAATGGGAGATCCGTCAGTTCGATCGTGCAGTGACTGACTGGGAGCGCCAACGGTACTTCGAAGCCATCTGAATCCCACCCCAAAAAACACGCCCCATGACCGCAATTTGGAATTACCCCACCCGCGTTATTTTCGGCGTCAGTGAGTCTCTGCGAGTGGGGGCGGTCGCAAAAGAGTTGGGGCTCAAGCGGCTTTTGTTGGTGAGCGATCGGGGCGTTGAGCACGCCGGCCTGTTGACGCCCATTCGCCAAGCGCTGGCAAAGGAGCGCATCTTCGTTGAATCGTTCGTTGATGTGTCGTCCAATCCACTGGAAGAAGACGTGGAGAAGGGCGCAGAAGCCTACAACGCGGCCCGTGCCCAAGGTTTGATCGCTGTCGGCGGCGGCTCCCCGCTCGACGCCGCGAAGCTGATCGCGGTGCGTTCGCAATCGAGCCGCCCGTGGGAGCAACTCGATGATGCGAAAAACGGCGGCCAATACATTCCGCCGGTGTTGCCCCCCGTGATCGCTCTGCCGACGACTGCGGGCACTGGCAGCGAAGTGGGCAGGGCGGCTGTGCTGACCGTGAAATCCACGCACCGAAAGACAGTGGTGTTCTCACCGTTGATGCTGCCCAAAGTGGCGATTTTAGATCCATTGCTCACGCGCTCAATGCCCGCCTGGGTGACGGCTGCCACTGGGTTCGACGCACTGACACATTGTTTGGAGGCCTACCTTGCCGTGGGCGACCACCCAATGGCCGATGGTATTGCGCTCGCGGGGTTGGAGTTGATCGCGGCGAATCTGCCGCTGGCGGTCGCCACCGGCACGGATCTGGAAGCGCGCGGGGCGATGATGAAGGCCGCGATGATGGGCGCGGCAGCCTTTCAGAAGGGTTTGGGGGCCTGCCATTCGCTGGCGCATCCGCTGTCGAGTGAATGTGGCCTGCACCACGGTTTGGCCAACGCCCTGTGTTTGCCTGCCGTGATCCGGTTCAATCAGTCCGCAGTGCCGGCACGGGTCACCCGTGTCGCGAAGATCTTTTCCGGTGGGGCAGCAGGGGATTGCGCGGAGTTGCTCACCGCCCTGCGTCAGAAAATTGGACTGCCTTCGGGCCTGGCTTCAGCCGGCGTCACCGAAGCGCAACTGCCCAAATTGGCCGATCTAGCAGTCGAGGACGCCTGCCACCGCGAAAACCCACGCCCGTGCAGCCGCGAAGACTTCCTAGACCTCTATCGCGCCTCAATGTGAGCGGCGCAGCAAGCCGAAACGCGGCGAGGCGCTCACCAAGCGGCGTCAGTCGCCGACGCAGCCGTAGCGCCAGCAGCAGACGCTGAATCGCTGTAACGCAAGCTGCCCGCGTAAAAAGACCGCAGGGTGTTGCGACCGCACAGAGGGCACAGCCATCCGAGTTGGAAGTAATCGGACTTGGCGTCCATGCTGTGGCAAGGCGCTGGCAATTCATCCCCGTGCCGTGGATCCTTTACCCACCCCCGGATGACGCCATGCGCCTCATTGAGCTCCGCCCCCAATTTGCCCTGACACTCACACACTGACCGAACCACAGCTCGCTTAGCCATTTGCTTGGGTCCCCGTATAGCATGCCCCCCAGGAACCCCCAAATCCTCAAATCTATCGCATATTTCCCCACGGACCGCCCCCCGCCCTGGAAGGCTTCCCTTTCCAGCCGCCCGCGCTATGCTGCCGCCCATCGCGGGAGTAGCTCAGTTGGTAGAGCACGAGCTTCCCAAGCTCGGGGTCGCGGGTCCGAATCCCGTCTCCCGCTCAAATAGGGGATGCGCTCATGATCAAGGTGGCCCTGGCGATTGCTGTCGGGGTAGGCGCACTTGCGCTGGGCATCTTGCTGTTTGGGTGGTCCAAGGTGCACGCGGATGAGACGCTGCTGCTGCGAAGCTGAGGCGCGCATAGTCGCAGCTGACGAACGAACATTCGATCGAATTCTCTCGTCGGATTGTTTGAGGGTAGAAGTCAAGCGCGCGGCCGCGTTCGCAGGTGGGAAGTAGATCGTCAAGGCCTAGGTGGATGCAAGGCTGTGGCAATCTCGCACAGGTTAATGTCCGGTGTGACAATTTGCCTTAGTTGTTCATTGCACATCAGGTTAAGATGAGATGGCTCCCTTGACCTTGTCGATAATCGGGATGATATCGATGGGCATGGCTCAGACACTCAACGACGACGAAAAGCAAACTGCGGTCCGCGCTATATTGCGGGATTTGATGCCAGGAGCGTTTTCCGAAGCGCGGCTGGGTCATCCGCTTCCGGATCTCGCGATCTTTCGCAATGACGTGGGCTACTGGGTGATTTCCCTCGGTGGCTCAGGCGCATTCACCAACGAAGAGACAGCTCACGTGATCATGGATCGCTTCCAGCATCTGGGCATCCGTTACGCCATGCAACCGGCTGGTTAGTGTGGTGTCCGACTGTCCACAGCTGGGTGGCCGAATGCGCGTTGTGAGGCAGTGGTGTTCGGGTCGCGCGTCCGAATTCAACGATCTCAACGATATCTCCGACGATCGGACGACTTAGCGATACGCTTTAGCTGAGTCCGAATTGTGACGACTGCGTGACGAAGGCTGAACTGCTGTACCAGATTGGCGCCTGAATTTGGCTCTGGCAGTGTTTGCGCATGGGTGACGAACAGGTTGCGTGGAGCCAGCTCGTTAGAGACCTTGCGATTGCGAAGAGTCTGCCGGATCTGGAAGATCGCGTGCACTGGGTTTACCTCTTCGAATTGAAGAACGCACCGTGCGCCGGTACCGCCGCCGCGAAGACTCTGAGTTTCCTTGGCTCGAAGGATCCCAGCGGGCTCGATGCCGCGTTGAAGAATGAGATCAAGCACGCATTGGAACGCATCCAAGACGATCGCGAGTCAGTGTCGTACTTGAGAGTGCTGCAAGAAGAGCAGCAGACACACTGAGCCACGCGCATGGCGCAAGGGTTCTCGCCACGATACCTTAAGATTGCCGGTCGCTGGCGCGATCACGAACGGTGGGCTCTGACGTTGGAAGACTGGCGCGAGGGCAATCGATGAGTTATCAGGTCACCCGATCCAATACCTCCTCGTGATCACCCCCGCACCCGGTTGCTCGTAGGTGG
>DATJEQ010000449.1:0-5489 GCA_035496495.1 Polyangiaceae bacterium | reverse complement strand
GCAAGTGCTGCCCCAACAGCCCCTCTGACCAAGCGAGATCGGCTCAATTCTTCCACTTGATATTGCACCCAATGCTCTGCTTCTGCACTGCATTCGGCCGCTCACCTTGGAGCAGCGCATCCACCGCCGCGCGCAGATCGCTCCCCGAAGGCACAATGCCGTTGTTCGGGCGGCTGTCGTCGAATTGCCCGTGGTAAGCGAGCAAACCGTCGCTGTCGAAGACGTAGAATTCCGGCGTGCACGCCGCATCAAAGGCCTTTGCCACGGCCTGCGAATCGTCGAACAGGTAGGGAAACGAATAGCCCTGCTCTTGGGCGTCTTCTCGCATCTTTTCCGGTGAATCCTGCGGGTAATTGGAGACGTCGTTGGAACTGATCGCCACCAGATTGACCCCCTGTGCCGCACAATAGCGCCCGAACTCGGCCAATGCCGGCTTCAGGTTCTTCACGAACGGGCAGTGATTGCAAATGAAGGCCACCACCGCGGGGCGCCCGATCATCGATCGCAATGAGAACGGCGCGGCGCTGACGACATTGGGCAGCTCCGCAGCCGGTAACGGCCACCCGAGTGCCCTGATTTTGGATTCTGTCCTGGCCATGGGTTCCTGGAAACGAAGGTTTCTTTCCCTGTTCTGACGAGAGTCTACCGCAAATGTTCACTCTGAGCTAAGGCATCGCCCAGACAGCACAATGTTCGATTGGCTCAAAAAGGGCGCCCCCCAACAATCCCCCGAAGACGAGATCCTGCTGGGTGCGGTCATTCACGCACTACCCCAGGCTGACGCAGAGACCCAACGCATCGTTGCGGCGACGGCTGGCTTGCTCTCGTCCGTGGCCTACGCCGACCGTAATTTCTCACAGGTCGAAGAGCGGCGCGTAGTGGAGATCTTGCAAACCATTGACGGCTTAGGAACCGAAGGCGCCGCGCTGATCCAACGGACCTTGAAACAGAGCGCGCTCACCTTTTCGACGGTGCACGCTGCGCGCTTCTCGCGCACGCTGCGCGAATTGGCGGATCGCGATCTGCGCTGTCAGGTGCTTGCGCTGCTGGTCGAAGTGGCCGCAGCAGATGCCGAGATCACCCACCAAGAGGTGACGGTGCTGCGGCAGTTGACCACTGCGTTGGGACTTGAACAAGCCGACTACAACGCGGCCCAGCAGCTACACAAAGACAAGCTGACGTCCCTGCGGTAGGGGCTGCCCCCGCGTATTACGTCGTAATACGGCCCGGCGCGCCCCATAGAAACAGCCCATGGAAACAGTAAGGGCGCGATGAATCGCGCCCTTACAACGACGGATTGCGGCGGTCACGCGCCGGGCGCCCCCTTACGCCGGCTACCGCCGGCGTGGGGGCGCAACCATCGGGATTAACCTGTGCTGGCTGATGCGCTCGCCGAGGCACTCGCCTTGATCGAGACGTTGATCGAAGCCGAAGCCTCGACCTGAGCCTGCATGGCCGCCTCGATGCACGCGCCCGCCTTGAGCACCGCGCTGCTGTCGGCCTTGATTGCGCCGGCAACACCCTCAACCGAAGCCTTCACGCTCACCAGGGCCTTTTCAGCCGAGGCCTTCATGCCCACGGCTACCTTGAGCAGCTTGGGCAGATCCGCTTCCAGCGCGGTGCGCAGCTTGGCAGCCGCTTGCACATCTGCCTTACCCTCGAACGTCACCTGCACCATCGGAGGCGTGCACTCGAGCTCGGCTGAGAGCTTGGCGTCGCAGTTGCCTTGGCACTCGGCGCTCATCTTCGGGGGCTTCACTTCGCCAGAGCACTGCGGTGCCTTCATTTCGACATCGCACTTGCCCGAGCAGCTGCCGCTGCAGCTTCCTTTGGCCTTCATCTCGCAACCGCCGCTGCAGCTGCCGCTGCAGGTGCCGCTGCAAGTGCCCTTGGCCTGAGCGCTGCACTTGCCTTCGCAGGTGCCGCTGCAGGTGCCGCCCTTGCTGGTGTTGCCGTCGCACTTGCCGTCGCACTTGCCGCCACAGCTACCGCTGAAGCCTGCTTCGCAGGTGCCCGAGCATTCGGCGCTGCAGCTGCCTTCGCACTTGGCGCCGGCTTCCACCGTGCAGCTGCCCTCGCACTTGCCGTCGCAGGTGCCGCTGATCTTCCCGCCTTCACATTCCACCTTGGCCGAGCCCGGCGTCACCGTGGCGTCGCACTCAGCAGCGCACTTCGCCGCCGCATCCATCGAGGCGTGGCACACCGGCTCTTTCGCCTTCACCACGAGCTTGGCTTGGCCATGCGCGGTCGCCTTGGCCTTTAACTCCCCGACCAACTTCGCAGCCACGTTGCACGCGGTCTCCGCTTGCTTACCCGGGCCATTCTCCTTCGGCGTCAGATCCGCATCGGTTGCGCCCAAATCCTTGGCCAGCTGCGAGCAAGCGACGGTGACATCACCCTCGATCTTGCCGGCCAGGCTTTTCAAATTCGCTGAAGCGGTGAGCCCAGCCTTGAGCTTGCTCTCCACATCCGCACTGAGTCCCCAGCTCGCGCTGGCGATCGCCGAAGGGTCCGAAGGGCAGCTTCCGCCGGGAACACCGGGAATGCCAGGGCCCTTACCCAATTTGCCGCAGCTTGCCACCAGGGGCAGCATCACAACGGCGCCCAACACCAAAAACGATCCCCGCCACAATCCACGCTGTTTCATCTAATGACTCCTCAGTTTTGTCTAAGTCTGCGGGCGCCACGCTACACGGGGCCTTGCGCAAAAAAAAGGGCTGCTGAGCGCAGCCCCACGACCGAGCGCTAAGTAGGCTCGTTTGTTGATAAATCTTAACGAAATACCCGCTCCAATAAGCCCCACCCAAATAAGCGATGAGCGCGGCGGCGAAATCAGGCCGCCGGCGCCTTGTACGGCAACTCGCCCAAGAAGTCCTTCTTCCCCAGCTCAACGCCGTTGTGACGCAGGATCGCGTAGGCGGTGGTCACGTGAAAGTAGAAATTCGGCAGCAAGTATTGCACCACGTATTCATCGCCCGTCAGGTATTTCTCGGCCCAGCGGGGCTGCGAGCAATGGCGCGCTGAGGCGCCCAAGAAAGCCTCCTGTGGAACGCTGCGCACAAAGGCAATTGCCTTGTCTATCCGCGCTTTGAGTTCTTCCAACGTCTTCTCGTTGTCCTCGTGGTTGGGCGCGGTGGTGCCCGTCAGGCGCGCCACGCCATTCTTGGCGTTGTCACAAGCGATCTGGACTTGGCGGATCAAATCAAATTGATCCGGAGCCAGCCGGCTGCGCAACAGCACTCCGGAATCGAATTTTTTGCTTTCGGCGAAGGCCGCCGCGCGATCCAAGCAATGGCTCAGATTGTGCAGCATTTTGGTCAACTGAGGGACGGTCAATTCGTACAACATGGTCGCCCCATGTAAGGTGACACAGGCCCCCTGGCAAGGGATTCGCTGTAGCAACCGCGCCGGGCTCTGCGCTACAACTCCCGTATGCGGATTTTGGTGACCGGAGGGGCGGGTTTCATCGGCTCGCATCTGGTGGACGGTTTTCTGCGCGAGGGGCACAGCGTGGAGGTGATCGACAACCTCTCCAGCGGCAACCGCGACAATCTACCCACCGGCGTGCCCCTGAACCAGATGGACATCCAGAGCGACGAGTGCGGCAAGGTATTTGAGCGCTTCCGCCCTGAAGTGCTGTGTCATCACGCAGCCCAGCTCGATGTGTTCAAATCCATGGCCGACCCCATGTTCGACGCGAATGTGAACATTGTCGCGTCGCTGCGCTTGTTCGAGCAGTGTCGCAAGCACGGCACCCAGCGCATCCTTTTTGCTTCCAGCGCGGCCATCTACGGCGCTCAAACGGCGTATCCAGCACCCGAGACGCACCCTGATCGACCCGTCTCGCCTTACGGTGTGGCCAAGCTCACCGTGGAGCATTACCTGCGCTTCTATCAGCTCCAATATGGTCTACAGCCCACCTGCCTGCGTTACGCCAACGTGTACGGCCCCAGGCAGAGCACCGTGGGCGAAGCCGGCGTGGTGGCTATCTTCGCCAAGTTGCTGCGCAGCGGCAAAGCGCCCACCATTTTCGGCAACGGCGAACAAACTCGCGATTTCGTGTACGTGGGCGACATTGTTGCCGCTAACCTGGCAGCCCTCAACACGAAGCTGATCGGCACGTACAACGTCAGCACCGGCATGGAAACAACGGTGAACGATCTGTATGCTTTGATGGCCCAATCGTTCGGCTCGTCGTTGAAAGCCGTGCACGGCCCAGAACGTGCCGGCGAAATGCCCCGCTCCAGCCTGGATTCCAGCAAGCTCGCGCAAGAGTCCAGCTGGCGCCCGCAGACGCGCCTTGCGGACGGAGTACAGCGGACCTGCGATTTTTT
The DNA here is from genome assembly GCA_035496495.1 of Polyangiaceae bacterium. Lineage (GTDB taxonomy): Bacteria > Myxococcota_A > Polyangia > Polyangiales > Polyangiaceae > SZUA-265. Next base: position 1,155 of record DATJEQ010000449.1, on the reverse strand, counting down.
TAAAGCAGCCGGTTCTTCCCAGGCGACCAGTGGGTGACCGAGCGAAGCGGGCAGAGCGCTGCGAAGTCTGTCGCCTGCACCGCTCGCTGTGCTTGTGCAGCGAGATCACGCCGCTCGATCTGAACACACGCGTCGCGTTGGTCATGCACCGACGCGAGCTGCCGAAGACGACCGCCACCGGGCCCTGGGCGCTTGCGGCCCTGCGCAACAGTGAACTGCACGTGCGCGGTAAGAAAGGCGCTCCGCTCGATTTGAGTGCGCTGTGCGCGGCGAACCGTCGCGCCTTGTTGCTGTTCCCCAGTGACGACGCGGTGCCGCTCACGGGCGCTCTGTTCGCGAGCGATCCAAGGCCCGTCACGCTGATCGTTCCCGACGGCAATTGGGGGCAAGCCAGCCGTGCGGCGCGGCGCATTGCAACTATGGGCCGGGCAGCCACGGGTCAGCTGGAATGCGTCACACTCGCATCGGGCGCGCCGAGCGTCTACGCACTGCGCAACGAACCGCGCGAGGGCGGCCTTGCGACTTTCGAGGCGATCGCGCGCGCACTGGGCGTGATTGAATCACCCGCGGCACAAGAGCGGCTCGAAGCGCTGTTTGCACGACTCGTGGATCGAACAATGGGCACCCGCGGGCGGCCCTCACAAGGCTCTCTCGTCAATGCAGCGGCCTCGGCGGGCCGCGAACCATTGGAGATCCTCTATCAGGATGGGGATCTCGTTGCCGTCAACAAGCCCGCGGGAATGCTGGTGCACCGCGGTTGGGCTCGCGACGCAGTGCCCGCCCTGCAGAGCCTGCGCGATCAGATCGGGCGCATCGTGTATCCTGTGCACCGACTGGATCGCGCCACCAGCGGCGTGCTGCTCTTCGCATTGAGCGGCGAGATCGCGCACGCGATGCAACGTCAGTTGACGTCACAGCAGGTCGAGAAACGCTACCTCGCGCTGTGTCGAGGCCACGATCCAAAGCTTTCGCAAGTCGACCACCCGATTGCGAAAACCCGCGGAGGTGTCGCGCGGCCAGCAATTACGGATTTCAAATTGCTCGGGCACTTTGAGCGCTACGGGTTGTACGAGGCGCGGCCTCAAACGGGGCGATTGCATCAAATTCGCCGCCACCTCAAACACGCCAGTCACCCCATCATCGGTGATGTGCGTT
>DATJEQ010000448.1:0-17380 GCA_035496495.1 Polyangiaceae bacterium | reverse complement strand
AGGTCGCTGCCTTCACGAAGAGGGACGGTGAAACCGGCGCGAGCCTGTGCTTGGCGCCGCATTTGAGCGCGATCCGCGGCAGTGCTTTGAAAACCCCGTTCGCCGAACAACTCGGGTGGCAGCAGAGGAAGCGCCGCCAATCGATTCAACAGAGCCGATGCCTCCGGCTGAAGATCGTTACGCGTCAGCGTCCAGATCGATGATGCGGTTGTGTCCGGCTTGGTTTGCCGCGTCGCGCACAGTGCGACGCATGGCTGAAATACGCCCGGGAATTGGCCATCGCCGAAATCAAGCAACGGCGAATCCACGGTGCAAAGAGTCTCCAAAGCATCGCGGGTTGGTCGGTAACCGTCCAGATCGACAATGGAGGTGGGCACCACGAGGCCGAGTCGCCCGCCTCGCTTGAGCAGCTGGCCTGCACGGTACACAAACAGACCGTGCAAGGTGCGGTAACCAGCGAATGCGGGGCTCGTCGCCTTGTAATAGCGCGCGAGCGCTGGCTCTATGGGCTGCGCGGCCCGGCCCGCGTAGGCGATCCACGGAGGATTGCCTATGATGGCATCGAAGCCGTCTTTGGAGAACACCTGAGGGAATTCTCGCGACCAGTGGAATGGTTGTCCCGGTGGGTCAGTTGCTGCGCCCTTTTTGGTCTTCGTAGATTCTGCAAGAACAGAACCGACCAGCGCGTCGCCGCATCGAAGATTCTCTGTGAACCCGAGTGGTGGCAGCTCTGGGGTGTGTGTGAACAGTGTCATTGACACCCGCGCCAGCTCAACAGCGCTCGGGCTGCGGTCCACCCCGTGGATGCAGTGTTGCGCGATTGCGCGACGCGCGAGCGAAATCGGTGCAAGGCCACGCGAGGGTTTGAGCTCGGGGGCGTTCTCCAATTGCCAGGCATTCACAAGCCTTTCGGCGAGGAATTGGCAGCAGCGCAGGAGGAAAGCGCCAGTTCCCATGGCAGGATCGCACACGCGCAGTGCAAGCAGGCGTCTGCTCGTGAGTGGCTGTGACGAGTCCGTCAAAAGCGGAGCGATCGTGTGTTCGATCACCAAGTCGCACAGGGCGCCGGGCGTGTAGTGGCTGCCGCTGTGACGCCGCGCGCCGCTAGCCTTGAGCAGGAGCTCGTGCGCGGTGCCCAGGGCGTCGAGTGCAGCCAGCAAGTCTTCGGCTGCGGTCCCTGATGCAGCGCCCGATGCAACTATCGAGTGGCACTGCTCAGTGACTGCCGCAATGAGCGTCTCAAGAGTGTGGGGTAGGGGAGCGGCCACCTGGATCAGGTTGCGAACCCTGAGGTTCACCCGAAGCGACGCCACGCCCAGGTGCACGCCCAGGTGCACGCGCAGTGCCCAGCCACAGGATCATGGGAATCAGGCCAATTGAGAAGATCAGAAAGCCCACGATGACGGCGAGGTTCACCAGGCCGTTCTCGAGGAAATAGCGAAAAGCCATCATCGGGGCGTACCTTACTCAAGCGAGCGGATTGTGCAAGGCCGGAGCCACCGTGGCGAAGGGGCCATAAATCGCGGGTTCGGCGGGCTTTGCGGGCCGTCGGGTATCTGCCCCTCTCGCGGTCGCTCAGGCCCGGTGTTATAGCGCCGGTGTTATAGGCTCAGTTCAACCCGAGGCGGTCATGATCCAAGAGGTTATTAAGGAATTGAGGCAGTCGATCGAGAAGGCTCACGACGCCTTGCGCCGCGATCTGGTTCGGTTGCGAACAGGGCGCGCCCACGCCGGGATGTTGGACGGCATTCGGGTCGACTACTACGGGCAACTCACCCCCATCGCGCAGATGGCGACCGTCAGCGTTCCAGAGCCAAGGCAATTGAGCGTCAAGCCTTGGGATAAGAGCCAAATCAAAGCGCTAGAAAAGGCCCTTCGCGAGAGCGAGTTAGGGCTCAATCCTCAGGCCGATGGCGACTTGATCCGCATTCCCATTCCGGCCCTGAGCGAAGAGCGGCGCCGCGATCTGGTCAAGGTTGCGAAGAAGAATGGCGAGGAGTGCAAAGTGGCGTTGCGCAAGGCACGGCACGAAGCGATCGACACGCTGGAGGAGATCAAGAAAGAGGGCGAGGCCAGCGAGGACGACGTCGATCGCGCACGCAAGCAGGTGGAGGAGATCATTGCCGAAGGCACTCAGGCCGTCGATTCCATCGTCCACAACAAGGAAAAAGACATCCTCGAAGTGTGAGCGCGGCACCCTGCTGGCAACGGGCTTAATGGCAACAGGGTGCGTGGAAACCGAAGGAATGCCCGCAGAAATGCCCCAAGCATGCAACGGCAAGGGGGTGCATCCGGCGTCGAACTGGCCGAAGTCGCTTGACAATTTGGCCCCGTGCTGGTGTGCTTTCACATCTAAAGCCGCGCCGTGGAATTCCCGCAAGCGGCGTGATTGGGCAGATGCGAACTGCTGCGGCTGGAATAAGTGACGTTGGGCTGCAGCGCGATCACAACGAGGACAGCTTCAGTGTCCTGCCCGAGTACGACTTATACGTCGTTGCCGACGGAATGGGGGGCCACCGTGCTGGGGACGTGGCCAGTCGCATCGCGGTCGATACCATCGCGGAGTTCTTCCGGCGCGCCGCCCAAGAAGAACTCACCTGGCCGTTCCATTTTGACGCAACGCTGACCGAAGAAGAGAATCGGCTGCTTACGGCAATTCGCCTGGCGAATCGACAGATCCACGAGCACAGCACGCGCTCGACCGATCTGCGGGGCATGGGGACCACCGTCGTTGGTGCGTTGTTCAGCGCCGATAAGCGCAAGGTATACGTTGCCCATGTGGGCGATTCGCGAGCCTACCGGGTTCGTGGCACGCGCATGGAGCAAATCACCCGAGATCACTCGCTGCTCAATGACTACCTGGCAGCCATGCCGGACATGACCGAGGAGCAACGCAGCGATCTACCGCGCAACGTGATCACGCGGGCGCTGGGCATGCAGGACAACGTGGAAGTCGAGGTCCACGCGCACGACGTGTACCCTGGGGATGCGTTTGTGTTGTGTTCGGACGGCCTAAGCGGAATGCTGAACGACGAGGAGATCTTAGAGTTCGTTCGTGCCACTCCGGACGAGCAAGAAGTGTGTCGGCGCTTGCTCAACGCCGCGAATGAGCATGGCGGCGAGGACAACATCACCGCGGTGGTGGTGCGCACCTACGCAGATTCGGCGGCCGATTTGGCGGGAACCGACAGCACCATGCCGGTCATGCCAGTGCCCAGTGAACTGTCGTCGGGGCGCATTGTGGATGCGATGGCGAAGACTCCACCCGGAGGCGTGCAAGCCGTCGTGGTCGGCCCAGTCAGCGCGCGCGAGCAAGCCGATACGCTGCCGGGCGTTGATCTGCCAGCGCCCGCTGGCGAGCCGTCCGTGGCCGAACGCCCCACTGAACTCCCCGCTGAACCGGCAGCTTCGGTGCCGCCAGAGGCTGCAGCGCCTGAGGCTGTGCCGTCTGAGCCGGTCAAAGCCGGGCTGCGTGGGCTGGCGCCGCCTAAACCGGGTTCAGGCTCAGGCGGTTAATGCGGGCTGAGGCGCTCGCTTACTTGGCGCAGTTTTCCAAGACCAGCGTGCCGTGGAACGTGCACACGTTGGTCGGCGAATTGGAGTCTTTGAAATCGGTGCAGTTGAAGGTGGCCAAGATGGCGCCGCCACTGCCGTCGTTGCCGAAGCTGCTGGGAGTCAGCGTGCAATTCGTATCGGCGGCGTTGAATTGATGAACGGTATCAAACGCACCGACAGAAGCCACGGAGCTGCCTCCGGGGGTAAACCCGGTGTACTTGGAGGAGAGGGTGAAGCGCTGGTGGTAAGGCACCCCGTTCGCGTTTTTCTCAAGCGCGTCCGCCTCAATGGAGGCGTCGATCGTGAAACCGGTGTCTGTCTTCTTCACGGTGCACTGCACTGAAGCTCCCGCTTGGCCGTTTGTAACGCGCCCGGTACCCGCATTGGTGGGCGTCAGCGTTGCGGAAGATTCGCCGAGCGACAGGTAAGAGCGAGAGCTACCACAAGTTCCCGAAGTGGCGACCGCTGTAGCCAGTGCGGCTTCCGCACTCGGAGGGCTGGGATCGCTGCAACCCTGCAGGCCGATTCCCGATAGGCCGAACCCAAAGAGGGCCGTACTTGCGAGCGCGAAATTTCTAAACATTGTCATGTCCTTTGCTTCCCTGGCGCGGTTTTAGCCCACAAGGTGCGCCCACATCAAACGATGATAATCTCAATGCAGCATTCCAATCCAACGAAAGCCTGCCGTCAAATCGGTGCTGGGTCCTTGGGTGGATGACGGGACTTGAACCCGCGACACCTGGTTCCACAAACCAGTGCTCTAACCAACTGAGCTACAACCACCAAAACCACGGAAATCGGCTGCTGCCTAGCGCCGTAGCGGTACGCATTTAGCTCACCGCTGCCGGGCTCCGCAACCTCGGTCGTCGCGGCGGGGCAACCTCGGCCGTTGCAGCTGGCGGAAGGGCCGGAATATCGGGGGATATCGAAGTGTACGGTTGGGTACGGCTGACAAGCGCCCGCCCACCACCCACTTTCCCCACGTGTGCATTTTCTTGCGGTGGATTCGGGCTATAAGGGCCGGCCGGAGCAGCCAAGTCATGGGCATTTTTGACCTATTCACCAAGAAGAACGATCAAGCTGAGGCCGCCAAACGCAAAGCCCCCAGCCCCCGGGAGCTCGCTCGCCTGGATCGCCTGGTGAGCGACAAGCTGGCACAGAACTACGATCGCCAGGACGCGATCGCCACGCTCGGGGAAATGGCGAATGCCGAGGGGGCCCGTGCACTGCTGCGGCGTTTCGATTTTTCGATGCAGCCAACGATCACGGACCAAGAGGAGAAGGAATCGGCCCTAGAGGGCATTGTGGCTGCTGGGGAGCAGGCTCTAGAGCCCATCCAAGCGTACTGCGCCAGGGCCGAGAGCATCACCTGGGCGCTGCGGGCGCTGCGTCGCATTGTGCCCCAGGAGCGAGTCGTTGAGGAGCACCTGCACCTGCTCGATCAATTCGACACCGATTACATGCGCAATCCTGAGCCGAAGATTCAACTGATCGCCGTGTTGGAGGAATTTCGCGAGGATTCGGTGCGCAAGGCGGTCGAGCCGTTCGTGATGGATACCAACGAATCGGTGCGGTTTCATGCGGTGGGCACGCTGTTCGCGATGGAAAATCCAGAGAGCGCCCAGGTGCTCACGGAGGCGCTGATCGAGGAGGAGTCGCTGCGGGTGAAAAACCGCATCGCAGGCGGGCTTTCGCAGCGCCAGTGGGAAATCCCCGCTTCGCTGCATGAAGCGCTGAGAGCTGCGCTACCCAGCGAATTCTCACTGCAAGGCAGTAAGATCGTCCGCCACTAGCCATACGAAAAGAAGCTGAGCCGACAACCTGAGCTGCGCCCTACGCAGCCCAGGTTCTGCCAATCCCTTTTCAGCACAGCCGCGTTGCGGCTTTCAGCACAGCTACGTTGCGGCCGTTACTCGCTGATCTTGTATTGCAGCGGGAGCGCGACTCCGACACCAACGGTGAACATCTGGTTGAACTTGAATTCACGGTCGTCGGAATTGATCTTGCGATCAGGGAAGCGCGCATCCGGATCCCGGCCGCGGTTGTCGAAACCACCGACGTTGCGCGAGAAAGGCAGTGCACGCCATTCCAGGGCTAGGCTCAGGAATTTGTTGAGGTAGAAGGTGAAACCCAGGCCGAACGTGGGGGCGATGGTTGAGCGACCCTTCATCAAGAACGGCGCCGCGCCTTGCTCCGGCAGCCCTTGAGGACCGTTCGCCACGCAGGGATTGGCGGATCCCGCCGCGCAATCTGCGCGTTCTGTCACGCCGACGAACGCTGGCCCGCCGAAAAAGTAGAAATCCGTATCCGCGTACAGGTTCTGGAAGAAGGCGATCTTGCCGCGCAGAGGTACCAAGGTGAGCTGAGGCGCGGCGATCCAGTCGATGGAGCCGAGCTGGTCGGCGAAGTTCGGGCCCATGTTGATGGCCGTCAGGCGCCGATCCGTTGAATAGGCGGCGCCAGCAATTCCGCCGTCCGCCTGGATCCGCTGCGCATTCACTGCCTGGATCTTGTCGACCAGCCCAGTGGGGTTCTTGAAGGGGAAACCGTCGGGGCTGAGTCCGCCCCATACGCCGAGCGCCAACCAATCCGTGATGTTGTAGTTGAGCCGGGCGCCCACAAACATCTGACGCTGGTACTCGTCAAGTAAGGTGAATGAAATCGTCGGTGCGATCTCGAAGCGTCCTCGGCGGTACAGGCGCATTTTCCGCACGGAGGGAGCCCCCGCGAGTGGGCCTGTGAGGAGAATTTCCTGTGCGCTGGCTTGTTCGGCGACCACACACAGCGCGAGGCCGAGGGTCAACGCAGCCAGCCATTTGTACTGTTTTCCAAAAGGTTTGTTGCGTGTCATGCCCATTGCCTGCTTGCTCTTGCCTTGAAATCTGCTTGTGGAGATCATTTCGGCAACCGGTAGTCAAAGGAGAACGGGAGGAAGATGGAGAGACCGACCTGCGCCTGAACGTTCACCGTCAAACGGTGCTCGCCGTACCAGGTGGACGAGTTCTGTTGCTCCACCAGAGTGGGAGCGAGCTCGGTGTTCTCCAGGTGGTCGTTGAACACATACCCACGACCTTCAAGGATGACTGCGAGCCAGCGATTAAAGAACAAGTGCACGCCGCCGCCCAGGTTGAACGACAGGTTGTTCTTGAATGAGAAATTGCGATTATCGGGGTCGATCACCGGGATGGGTCGGGTGCTGATCGCACCGACACCGCCCAGCAGGTAGCCGTCGTATTGCAGCAACAAATCGGCCGGACCGCGGAACTTGCCCAAGATAGGGGCGTAGGTGAAATTCAATGCCGCTGACCAACTGTACTCCGTGAGCGGCACACCGATGCGCGCCGCGCGACGGGTTTGGAAGTTGAATTCGCTGTCCGAGTTGAACGGGCGATACAGATTGCCGTTGGCTCCGATCGCCAGCACGTTCGTGATCCAATAGTTCAGTGCGAGGCCCGGGCCCGGGTGCGAGACGAACTGATCGTTTAGAGTGAATCCCCAATAGGGCTGAAACTCGAAGCGACCGCGACGCAGTACGTACACCTGCTGTACCGCGTACACCTGCTCATGGTTGTTGCGCGTCGCTTCCTGCTGAAAATCCAACTTGGGGCAAGCGTCGGGATCGATTTCGCAGATGCTCCCCAGGCCAGGCTCTTCGTCCTTGTCGCCCTTGTCGGCATCGCCTTTATCTCCCTCGTCGCCACCTTGATCGCCGCTGTCGGAGCTGCCTTGATCAGCGCCGTCCTTCGAACCGCCTTGATCATCTGCGGGTTGCGCTAAAGCGACGACAGGCATGCTGCACAGTGCGGTCGCTGCTAGTAGCGCGATGCAAATTTTCTTCATCGATGCCTCTTCCGCCTCTGTCCTTAATTGGGTAACTGTTGTCGCCCGCTGTTATCCGGGTGGGTGCTTTCGAATCGCATCAGGTCGCGTTGCCGCTCACAGTCGTGGTCATGCCAGTCTTTTAGCGAGCAGTCACTTGGCTATTGATTGCATTGCGGCGTTTGGTTGCATTGCGCTGCTTTTGTCCCCCGCGCTGTTATCGATTAGCGCCCTCTCCCGAATCGCGTCCCGTCACCTGGTGTAACAATCTGCGCGTAGTGTAACTGTCTGAAATGGCTCAGAAATAAGCTATACCTAAAAGCCGCGCGACTATATCACGCAGAATTTCTCACAAGCAACTGTGAAATGTGGAGCGCGCGCATTGTTCGCATTTGGGTGCGAAGCTCAGCCCGTTGCTGCTTCCCCTTTGCCCAAAAGTGCCTCCACGAAGTCCTCAGCAATGAACTCATGCAAGTCGTTCTGTCGCTCGCCCAGGCCGATCAACTTGATGGGCACACCAAGCGCGTCGCTGATTCCCACAGCCATTCCGCCTTTGGCCGTGCCGTCCAGCTTAGTCAGCACGATGCCGGTCACCGGCATGGCTTCCTTGAACTCGCGCGCCTGGGCTAGTGCGTTCTGACCCATGGTTGCATCGATAACCAGGAGTGTTTCGTGGGGTGCTCCGGGGAGGGCCTTGCCCGCGCTGGTCGCAATTTTCTGCATTTCCGTCATCAGGTTGACTTTCGTGTGGAGCCGACCTGCGGTGTCCGCCAACACGACGCTTGCGCCCGTCTCTTGAGCTTTGCGAATCGCATCGAACACCACGCTGGCGGGGTCGGCGCCTTCTTTGCCGCTCACGACCTCGCAGCCAATGCGGTCACCCCAGATCTTAAGCTGCGCGACTGCCGCAGCACGAAAGGTATCGGCAGCGGCCAGCACGCACGAGTGACCTTCGGCTTTCAACTTGCCGGCCAGCTTGCCAATGGTCGTGGTTTTCCCGGCGCCGTTGACACCGATCATGAGAATGACAGTTGGCTTGGCGGGCACCAGCAACGGCATTGCCTCGCCATTCAAATCGAGGATGCGCTGCATTTCCTGCTTCAGCGCGGCCCACACCTTGGCACTGTCAGCAAGCTCGTTGCTGCTTAGGCCATCGCGCACGCGTTGCAGGATTGCCGCGGTGGTTTGCACTCCGACGTCGGATTGCAGCAGCACCTCTTCGATCTCGCCTGCAATCTCGGGGCTGAGCGTCGCTTTTTTTCCGAGCAACGCTTTGATGCGACCGAAGAAGCCTTCTTCGCTGCGACTCTTGGAGAGCCCAGTGCGCAGGCTGGCAACATCGCGCTGCTCTTTGAATGCGCGACGCTCAACATGCCGCCTCGGCGGGGGTGTCGCACGCACCGGGGCTGCCTGCTCAGCCGCAGTGGTGGCAGCCTCAGCGGGCCGATCGCTCGGCACCCTTTGCGCGGACGCGTCCTGCGCCGGGGGGCGTGCGCTCTTTGCTGATGGCGCCGCGGGTCGAACGCTGGGTTCAATCGCAGGTGGCTGCGCTCCCGTCGCTGGCTTGCGCAGAAAGACAAACGCGACGATGGCCGCGACGATCAGAAGCAGGACGATGACAACCACGCTTATTTCCTCAGGGCGGCCGCACTATTAATCGCGGGCCTAGGCTCGTCAACGTCCCAGCCAGAAGCGGAGGATTTCAGCTTTTTATGATTTGTCTTCCTGCCCCGGCCTGGCGTTCGCGACTTGCGTTTCGCGGCGCTCATCGACGGGTCCGTCGCCGAACGCGGCATCCTCGATTGCCAGGGCCCAACTGCCTGCCGCGCCCTGTCCGGTTTCAGTTGCGGAGCGGGCGATTTGGGCGGGAGTCGGGTTTGGCCCGGAGGACGCCGCTCCAAGTTGCCGCGCCGTTGCCCAATTAACGAGTTCACTAATTAAAGCGCGTCGCCGCTTGACCAGTGCCACGACCAGCTCGGCCGGCTGCAGGAGTCGCTCGTCGATGCCCCGGTGCTCTGGGGCGCGAACTCTGAGGATCAATCCCGAGCCGGCCCCCGCCGCGGGCGGCTGAAACTCAAATCTCCCCTCGTCATTGGTCGTGGTGACGTCCACCTGCTCGGTTGCCTGGAATGACGGCCGCAGCAGTTCAATCGTCGCGCCGATTATGGGTTGGCGATCGTGAACGTCGATCACTATGCCGCGAAACTGCGTCGGGGCGCCGTCGGTCAGCGCGAGCTTCGATGCACTGACTCCGGGTTGGGCCCGATCTTCTACTGGCTTGCGGGTGGCGGGAAGTGGCGAGTGCCAAGAGCGCCAAACCATCACGGCGATCGCGCCCAACATAGCGATTGCGAGCGGGCCCGGCCAAGTGGGCTTTGGAGCGGCACCGGGTAACGGCACTCGCAGTGGGGTCGGCGCGATCCACCAGGGGCCCTTCGGCAAGTAATGGATGGTCAATTCGGAGGCGCCGCGATCGAGGCCCTGCGTGGGGAGGGTCAGCGTTGCAAGGCCAGCGATCAAAGGCGCTTCAGCGACGGGCTTGTCGACGCTCCGCGCTTCGATCGTTCCCTCAGGGGGCGCGCCAAAAGGAGTGATTGCCTGCACACGAACGGTCCATCCCGCCGGTATCAGAGCGCGCTGCGGTTGATCTTCAACAGCGAGCGTAACGGGGCTCGTCACGGTGAGGATCGTGCTGACATCAACGGGTGCACTCGATTCGTCACCAGCGAAGGCTGCTTGTATTTCGCTCTGCCCCACAGGACCCAACTCCTGTGCACTCAGCCGGAAAGTCGCGGCCTTGCTCAATTGAACTGATAGCGTCTCGCCGATCTTCATCGGCCTACCCGCAGCCATCTTGTAGAGTGAAATTGAAATAGAACGCTCGCTCGCCAGCGGTCTGGTCGTGCTGGTATTGACCCGCACCTCAAACGGCGCTTGGTCGAGCCGAACGCTGGGACCTTTGCGGTCGAAATGCAGCTCCACGTCGCGCTTCAGCGGTTTCAACTCGATGAGCGTCGAACTGCGCTCGTACAGATCGTTCCCCAAGAACTGCACGCTGAGGTTCTGTCCCAACGAAGCTGCGGCAACCCGCACGCAGAATTGGCCCAGGCCATCGGTCTGGGTGGCAAGCAAGGAGGGTTGCGCTTCGCTGCCGATCCCCGGTTCGGCCTCGTCGTCACATCGGCTGAGCTCAGCTGCGGCCCTTTGGCCGGGAAGTTCGACCTTGAGCGGGGCATCGGCAATCGGATTGGCTGCGTCGTCTTTGAGTTCGCCTCGGGCAGAAATCCATTTTCCATCAAGGGTTACGCCTGCCGCAGCGATGCGCGTGGCGCTGGATATCCGAAGGTGCGCGGCGTGTGCAGTCCCCCCCTCAAGCCCCGCCCACAGCCAGCCGAGGAGTCCCAACCGAAAACAAAGAATTCTGGATTGGGAAGACATGAACTCCGTCTTACGGAATTGGATTCGAGCTTATGTTAGCTGATTTGAGTTCGGGGCCAGATGTGGCCAGCAGTAGCCGATACACACACACTCTAACGGCGTTGACGGCGGCTGTCATGAGCGGCGTTCCTACAGAGGTCTCGCGGCGCGGTAGGTTTGCGTTCCGTTGTTGCGGGGGTTTGAGTACGCTGTGCCAACGCCAGTGGGACCTGCGTCCAGTAGGAAGTACGCCGTGGTAAGCAGATGCGCACAGCGAGTGGTGCAAGGAGCCCTAGCGCTGCTCTTCGTGCTGGCGTTGTCGTCGCGCTCCGTTGCTCAGGACAAAGTCGGCCCCTACGCTGAAGAGCTTCACAACAACCCAGACTTCCGGGTGCGGACTCAGGCCGCGCTCGCCTTAGGCGCTTCTGCTGACAAACGCGCTGTGGAGCCGCTGTGCGGTGGCCTGGAGGACGAGAACACCACCGTGAGGGCGGCTTCGGCTGCGGCGCTTGGCAAGTTGCTACTCGGCGGCGATCAGTGCCTGGAGCATCGACTCAAGGATGAAACCAACGCCTCGGTGCGCAGTGTCATCGAGAAAGCGCTGGAGCGTATTCGCAGCGGAGGCGCACCGAGCGGCCCGGTGTTGGAATCGGCCACCTACTACGTGGGGATCGGCTTGGTCACGAACAAGACGGATCGCACCGACGACGAGTTGGACCGCGCCGTCCGCGGTTCACTGGTGAAAGCGTTGGGGCAGCTCAGCGGTTACGTTGCGGCTCCCAAGGCAGAAACTGCCGATCAGGCGCGCAGCGTGCTGGCGAAGTTCAAGCAGCTCAAGCCGTTCTTCATTTGGCCCAAAGTGGGCATTTCCTATGAAAACGGCGACCTGACGGTGAAATTCGACCTCTCGTTATTCACTTACCCGGGCAAGGCATTCAAAGGGTCGATGTCGCGAAACCTGACCATGCCCGACACCCCGACCCGCGACCCGGCCGCTGAAGACGAGCTGATCCAAACCGCGGCAGAGAATCTGGTTCCCGAGCTGGCAAAGCTGGCAGATCGCTTATAATTTCGAACGATCCGACGGAAACGACTACATTTCGCGATGCGAAGGGCCGTTAGGATCCTTGCCGGGGAGTTCCCGGCCGCCTTACGATTGTTTCCTGGCGTGGCGACGGGGTAACTCGGCAGGTCGCAGCACAGACGGTTAGGAGTTTTCAGATGGAACAAGCAGCACCGGCGCAAGCCAGCCCAGGAGCAGCACCTACGGGGGGCCGCCACAAGCGCCACGTGCGCAACTTTCTTTTGGATTCAGGGTTCCAGCTTAAATATTCCGGCTACCTGGTCGCAACCACATTGACGCTGAGCGTGCTGCTCGGTTCGCTTCTGTGGACGACCAGCCGCGAGGTGATCGCCCAGAGCCTGCACTCGGTCGATCTGGGGCAGGAGTTGGTGCACCACGGCGAGCGCGTCTTGACGGAGAGCAAGAAGGTCAAGGCCGTGGTCGAGATGAACATCGTCAAGGACCCGGTGTACGCGGATAACCCGGAGTTGATTGATGCGTTCCGCTCAGACGCGCGAGAACACGACGAGGCGTTGGCGCAGCAGCAGGCTCAATTGGAGCAGAACGCCCGCGCCCTCAAAGATCAAGCATTAGGCCTTGCGCGACAGCAGCGGGATTTCGGTATCGCATTGGTGATCGTGCTCGCGCTGCTCGTTGTCGGCATCGGCTTGGCGGGCATTGTGGTGACCCACCGCATTGCGGGGCCGGTATTCAAGATGAAGCGTCAGCTCAATGATCTGGCCAGCGGCAGCTTCCGTATTCCAGCGCCGTTGCGCAAAGGGGATGAACTCGTGCACTTCTTCGATGCGTTCAACGACGCGGTGAAGACCTTGCGCACGCGTCAGGAAGATCACATTGCCAAGCTCGATACCGTCATCGAGCGGCTGCAAGGCGGGCAATCGGGAAGTGAAATGACTGCAGATCTGCGCAACCTACGTGCCCAAATGCACGCGCCGCTTGATCGCTGAGCGGGCAGGGGCGGCGAGCCCAAAGGGCAGGAGGATCTAAGCAAACGCCGCGCGGATGTGCTCAATCGTGGGCGCACCGTTGGCATCGTAGCGCACCGCCGCGACATCAAAGCGCAGGTGGTCAACGTCAGAGCGCCGTCGAAACCAGTCGCGCCAAATCCGGTTCGCTGCACTGCGCATGCGCTCGCGCTTGCCCGCATCGATACTGCCGATCGCGGTGGTCCAGGCGGTCAACCCTCGCGTGCGCACCTCGACGATCACGGCAGTCTTGCCGTCGATCGCGACCAGGTCCAATTCGTAACGGCCAACCCGCACGTTCCTGCCGCAGATTTCCCAGCCCAACCCGGTCAGGTATTCAGCCACTACTGATTCCGCATCATCCCCCGCGCGTTGACGCGAGGAACGAACCTTGATCGATTCCGCCGGCGAATGGGCGACCGGTGAATGAGCCGCCGCTGAATGAGCCGCCCGTGAATGAGCGGGACGTCTTTTTCGCTCAGTCTTGGGTGATGCCCGCACCGCAGTCCAAAGCAGTGTAGCTGCAGGAGATCTTGGAGATGTCGGTCGGGTTGTCGACCTGTGTGCCTGAACGCACGCAGTATGATCCGGTCAACTGCTCTTTACCGAGACCCAAGTTGGTGATCAGCTCTTCACATACGAAGCCACCCGGGCAGTCGCAGTAGTTGGCGTTCTTGTCGGGCCCCGCGCAGCGGCATGAGCAATACACTGTCGACTCTGCACGGCGCTTCTTCAGCTGAGGCACGACGGGAACTTGAACCAGCTCGGTCGCTGTTCCGCCAGGAATGCGGCAGCGCTCGGAGTGATCGACGCCTTCCGCGACGCCGTCCTTCGGGCCCAACGCCGGAACGTTCTGACCGTAAGGGCAGGTAACGCGACCGCGGAAATGATTGATCAAACAAACGCGCGTTTCGCACTGAAAAGAACGGCGCTCAAGATTCACTTCCTTCTCGTCAAAGCCGGAGAACGTCGTTGAGTATTCGTCCTCTGGCACGCAGGGATCACCCACGCCGCCGCTCTGGCAGCCGGCCACAAGTGGCACAGCAGCAACGAATACCAGCGGCAGTACAGCAGCGTGCAGCTGCTGCCACCCAACACGGCAGACCTCAAGAAGGCCACCCACTAAACGCCCAGTGACTGTCGAACCCATGGTGCAGTCGCGACGCTAACCCTGTGAGGCGAACACCGTCAACGCAAAAGCCACGTCCGTTGCCGATACGAAGACGATAGTGAATTGAACGACGCGTGCTCGGCGAGCGGCCAGCGAGCTGCCGCACCTTCACTACTGCTGGGACAGTTGCTGCTTCCGTTGTGCCTTGGCTGCTGTTTACTCTTGTGCGTCCGCTGGGCCCGCGCATCGGCGTGGGTGCAAAGTTCTAGGTGAGTGAAAAGCAATTTGTGACCAGGAATTCACTTGGAACCTGCCTTGACAACGCAGCATCCCGGTATCTAACATTGCCGCCTTCTGGGGTCGTATCTAGCGGTACTGATTGATTATTTCTAACCATGACTCAGCTCTTTGCTGCACCACTGGCTCACATCAAAGGCGCTTGTGTTGCACGCATAATCGGCTCCCTACGGCTTTAGCAGGCTGCAATCTGCACAGGGGATGATCGCGACGAGCTGGGGCTGGATACGGATGGTGGCTTTGAAGCGAAGGACAGTGGGTCAATTGAGGCAGTTATACAGGTGGCAGCCATTGGCTGATCGCCGCTCGACAGTTTCAGCGGGGATGGGACTTTCGGGTGGGGATGAGCAGATGGTCGAGCAACTAGCGGTCGGTTCTGTTATTCAGCCGGTCGTCCCAGTAGGGTGGGCGGCAGTTGCCGCTGTTGATGGCAGTAGCCGTCGTTGAAGGAGAGATCGAATGTTTCGCATGCTCGTAATCCGGAATGGTGCTTGTGCGAAGTTGTTGGGCAGCGTGCTGCTCGGTTCTGCGTTGAGCGTCGCCAGCGCGTGGGTGGACCAGAAGCCGGCCTATGCGCAAGACGTGATCGACCTGGACAAAGACGCTGACGTCGATCTCGACGAAGGTCAATCCGGGGAGGCGGTGGCCGCTGGGCAGATGACTCAAGATGCCGCAGCCGCTAAGCGCTTGTTCGATCAGCAGAAATGGTCGGATGCCGCGTTGGGGTTCTACCGCGTGGTGGCCGGCGAAACGGGTGATGATCCCGGCAATCAACAGTTGGCGCAGTATTATCTGGCCATCTCCCTCTACCGCATGAAGCTGTACCAAGCCAGTTACGCGCTGTTCAGCTTGATCTCGGAGAGCAAGACTCATCTCAAGTTCCGCGAGACGTTGCTCTGGTTGGCTAAGCTCGCCACGCAGCTTCCTGAGCCCGCCGACATCATCGAGCGCGTGGGTAAGTACAGCGACGACGAAGTGGCTCGCTTCAACAATGGGCAGCAGCGCGAGCTGTTCTACCAGCTGAACTACATGCTGGGTCGTTACCGCTACCGCAATCGTCAATACGAGGACTCGATTCGCCTGCTGAACAAGGTGGCGGAATCGAGCCAGTATTACGTGCAGGCGCAGTTCTTCCAAGGCATCAGCTACGTGCAGCTGCGCAAGTCAATCCCGGCCGTGAACGCCTTCCAGCGTGTCATCAATGCGCTCGACAAGGGCGTGAAGGGCGTTGAAGACGAAGATCGCATGCACGACCTCGCACTTTTGTCGATGGCGCGCACCTATTACTCAGCGTCGATCAAGCTCGACCCAGAGACCAACGCCTCCAGCATTGATTCGAAAAAGCTCAGCGCTGCAGTGAAGTATTGGAACTCGGTGGACGAGGGCAGCGAGTATTGGCTCGATGCGTTGTTTGAGGAGTCGTGGGCGTACTTCATGGCAGGCGATTATCCGCGTGCCTTGGGCAACATCCACACAATTGAGGCGCCGTACTTCCCCAATTCGTTCAAGCCCGAAGCCGACATTCTGCAGGCGGTGATTTACTTCTTCAACTGCAACTACGAGGCAGCCATCAGCACCGTGGCGCGCTTCAACCTGCGCTACAGGCCCATTCGTGAAGAGTTGGGCAAAGTGCTCAAGCGTTACGAAGGCAAGGATCAGGAGGGGCCGTTCTTCAAATTCCTGGTGAGCGTGCGCGACGGCACCGCTGATTTGGATCCGACGATCAAGGGCATCGTCGAGAACGCATTGGGCGATCGCCAGCTGCTGCGTAACATCGAGTACGTTCGCGTGCTGGATGACGAAATTGCGTTGTTCAACAAGAGCGCTGCGAATTTCCGCAGCTCTGGCTTGGGGCAACAGATTCAAGACGCGGTGAAGTTCGCGCGCGAAATTGCGGTAAAGAACGCTGGTGAGCTCGCAATGTCCCGTTACCGCAGCAACATCGCCGATCTGGACGAGCACTTGCGGGACGGCGATAAGCTCTTGATCGACATCACCGCGGCGTCGCGTAACTTGCTGGACGAGGCGTTGCAATCGGGCCAGGTGAGCAAGGCCGAATCAAAGATCTACGGCGTAGTTAAGCCAGATGAAGAGCATGTGATCTGGCCGTACAACGGCGAATATTGGCGCGACGAGCTCGGTTTTTACCGACAGGTCGTCGAGTCCGCGTGTGGGAGGTAATGCCAGATGAACCGATTGCGTTTAGTGAGCTGGTTTGGGGTCGTCGCTGGGCTGTGGCTCGCCTCTGCTCCAGCAAGGGCGGTCAATGCGCCCGCAAAGCTTTCCAACCAATGCGTTGCGGATGCGTCGTACACCGCTCTTGAGCAGTGCCCCGGCGGGCCGAACAAGTTTGACATTAAGCAGAAGCGCGCCGCGGCCTTCAAGAGTGCACCGCCTCCTCGCGAGCTCAAGACGGAACAGAATAAGTTGCCGCCCCGCCAGGCTTCAGAGGAAATGCTGGCAGGCCAGCGCGACTTGCGTACTTCACGTTTGCAGGCGCGCGCCCGGGCGTTGTTGGTTCAAGAAATTTCAGGGCTGGAAAGCCTGTACAAGTCAACGCCAGCGAGTTCGCCTGATCGCGCTCAGCTGGTGCGGCGCTTGGCGGAAGGTTATGTCGAGCTCGAATCGGCGGCCAACCGCGACAAGATCGGTGCTGACATCAAAGCCGACGATGCGAAGAACAAGAAGCAGAAAGACGCCTACGACAAGGCGCGTCGCGATTCGACTTCGGCGCAAAAGATTGTGGTCGCAGCCCGTGGCAATGCCATCAAGTACTACCAGCGCATGCTCAAAGAGTACCCGCGGTACTCCAAGATCGACGAGGTGATGTATTACCTCGCCTACGAATACGAGCAGGGCGGCGACAACGACAAAGCGCGCGAAGTGTACCTGAAGCTGATTCAGACCTCGCCCAAGAGCAAGTACATCCCCAACGCTTATTTGGCGTTCGGCGAGTTGTTCTTTACCGAAGCGATGGCGGATCCCAGCAAGTGGGCGCTTGCCGCGCAGGCCTATGAGAAGGTTACCAAGTACCCGCCCCCCGACAACAAGGTGTTCGGTTACGCGCACTACAAACTCGCCTATGTTTATTGGAACAGCGGCGATTACGCGAAGTCGCTCGACGAGTTCCGC
>DATJEQ010000447.1:0-13950 GCA_035496495.1 Polyangiaceae bacterium | reverse complement strand
GTTGTGCTCACCGCCACTGCTGTACCCGCGGCCGCCGCGGCCAGCGTGCGTCGCAGTCGCGCCTGATCCGCATCAGTTGGGCTCATGCCGTCGCGCGCGACCCCAAGCACTTTTTCTAAGCGCATCTCCTCATCCATGACTTCCTCCGCTCATGAACTCACGACCGATGTCCGGGTTCTGCGCCAACGCCTCTTGCAGTTGCTTGCGCACGGAGCGATGGCGCGAATACACCGTGTTGAGATTCTCCCCCAATAGCTCGGCAATTTCTGAAACCCGCATCTGCTGGATCTCCGCCAACACGAACACGGTGCGCTGATCGTCGTTCAAGGTTTCTGCAAAGCGCTCAATGAATTCGAGCGTCTGCCGCTGATTGACGCGATCGTAAGGCGATGGCTTTTTCTCAACGATCTGTTCGTCACCCAGCGGCACAGTCGGTTTACTCCGCGCTTGCCGCCGCTGCCAGCGCGCCACATGCAGTGCAATGGCGAACAGCCAGCTGCGAATGTGGCCCCGTTGTTCGTACTCAGGC
Source organism: Polyangiaceae bacterium (assembly GCA_035496495.1). GTDB lineage: Bacteria > Myxococcota_A > Polyangia > Polyangiales > Polyangiaceae > SZUA-265. The sequence goes on along the minus strand of DATJEQ010000447.1, from coordinate 13,421 downwards.
AGCTTGCGCAGCACCACCAAGAACACTTCCTGCACCGCATCGTCAATCTGCGCTTCGGTCACGCCTAGGCCGCGCAGTGATCGCCACACGAAGACGCAATTCTCGTCGTACACCTGCTCAAAGCTGGGCAGCTGAAGCGCCACCCCGGAGGGACGTTGCTCTCCTTCGGGCGGATCGACCCAAGCTAAGAGCGATGCCATCCTGATCAATATGACGGCTGCGGCCGATTTCTGTCACGGCCCGCGCCAGAAAAGCCCCAAAGTTGCGGCCTCCCACAAGACCCGCGGTTGGTATATAACACCTCGATTTTGTACGATAAATTGAGGCCTCTGCGTCTCAGCCCCCGCTCCAAGATCGACCCGAAGCCCAAGTTGTTGGCCGAACTCCACCCCGGCATCCACCTGGGGCCCCAGTAGTAGGGTGTGCGCGGTTTGCGGGTGATTGGAGTTCTGGGCTTGAGCGGCGAGTTGGCCCACGCGCAGCCCCAGCTCGCCGTACACACGCAGTGACGGCAGCAGCGCTTGCTCATAGCCGCCGCGCAGCGCGAAAGTGAACTGTTGTGCACGCAGGGTCGTGGCCAGCGCGGCATCGTAGTTGCGCGCCGGCAGTCCATCGAAACTCAGCGCAGCGCGAAAGTGTTGTACGCTAAGCGCGCCGTCGACTTGCGCGCCGAATGCAGCGCTCGGCAGTGTTCCGCCCAACAACTGTGCTCCCGCGGCCAACGTGATCGCAGGACCGCGTCTCTGCGCTCGCGCTGGCATGGGCTTTTTCGCTGGGGGCTTGGGCCGTTCGGCTGCGGTCGTGGCAAGCGGCGGTGGTGGTTTCGGTTTGGGCGCTTCTTGGGCAGCGGGCGGTTCTGCGAGCGCGCTCTTGCGATTCGGATCGATCTGCACGCCGGGATCGATCGCGAGCGCGACAATCAATGCCGAGGCCCTAGCGAGTTCCACACAAGAAGCGTTCTGCACGGCCCGGTGCGCGCTGCCCCGTGGCCCGTCGAATTGCAGATCGATGGAAAATCCGTGGTCCGTTTCAGTGGCTACAGCGGTTACACTGAGCGGCGTGTTGCTGCGCGTGCTGCCAGCTAAGAGCGACTGGATCTCCTCGTGCACGGCGCTTTCGCTCGGACAGGTTTCCGGCGCTTGCCAATGGATCGACCAGTTCTCTGGCACTGCCGGCGCAACCGGCAGTGTCGAGTGTGCAGCGCCGGCATCATCAGCGGGATCGGGCGACGCGGAAAGGGGCGACGCGGGCCCCACCTCCTGTGCCCCCGCCCCGCGTGACAAGCTGGTCAATACAACAACCCAAGCGACGGCAACGGCGCTGCGCCATCGAACACCGTGTCGCGCTTGGGCATCCACCGCAGCGACGTTACGACACGCAGCGGCGTATAGCCATACGCCCTAAACAATTGGCGTTGCGCTGGGGCGGATCTGAAAGCCGTCGTCAGGTCCGCGCAAAGCGACGGAAGAAATCCTTTTTAGCTTCTTCAGAGATCATCAAGCGACGGCGCGGGCGCGGGCGAAATCTCGCGCCGCGTTTGTGCATTTCCGGTGCAGCGACGTTCCGACCCAGCGTGGCGGATCGTCACGCTGCTCTCGATTACCGCGTCTAACTAGCTGGATCTATTTGGGATTTTACTCTTGGGCGGCGGCCAAAAAATTTTTGAGCGGGGTGTCGATCTGCGCAGGGCTGGTTCGTCGTGTTGTCGGAACAGGGAGCTGCCACCCTTGACGGGGCCAGCTTCTAAGACTCGAACAAGGAAGAAGTGAGGATCAGCCATGAAGTATCTGACATTCATTCGTCATTCGGAGAAATACCGACAGGGGCCGCCGCCGGCCGCGCTCATGCAAGCCATGGGGGTGTTCGTCGAGAAGTCTATGAAATCGGGAGTTGTCGTCGACACCGGTGGGCTCGCGCACAGCAAGGACGGCTTTCGAGTGCGACTGAACGGCGGCAAGCTCACCGTCACCGACGGCCCATTCAGCGAGAGCAAAGAAGTGATCGGCGGTTGGGCAATTCTGGAAACGGCAACCAAAGAAGAAGCGCTCAAGGTTGCCACTGAATTCATGGAGCTGCACCGCGTGCACTGGCCAGAATTCGAAGGCGAATCCGAAGTGCGCCCTTACGCCCAGGGCCCCGAAGGGGCCTAAGCAACGAGCGTCCCCGAAGGGGCCTAAGAACGAGCGTCCCCGAAGGAGCCTAAGCAACGAGCGTCCCGAAGGGGCCTGAGGAACCAGAATAAAGGCTAGAATATTTATTTTCAAACAAGGAGAACCACAATGCGAGTTATGGTGATGGTGAAGGCAAGCAAGAATTCCGAAGCGGGCGTTATGCCCAGTGAGAAACTGCTCTCAGATATGGGCAAGTTCAATGAGCAACTCGTCAAGGCGGGCGTCATGTTGGCCGGCGAGGGATTGCAACCGAGTGTCAAAGGCAAACGCGTGCGCTTTGCCAACGGTAAGAAGACAATCGTCGACGGACCGTTCGCTGAAACCAAGGAACTGGTCGCGGGCTTTTGGATCTGGCAAGTGAAATCACTCGACGAAGCCATTGAATGGGTGCGCCGTTGCCCCGATCCCATGCCCGGAGAAGAATCTGAAATCGAAGTTCGCCCCGTGTTCGAGGCGGAGGATTTCGGCGAAGAGTTCACTCCCGAGTTGCGCGCGCGCGATGAGAAGATGCGTCAGGAGATCGAGCGTCAAGAGACCCAGCGTCAGCACAAGGCGTAGGGAAGCGCATTGACCGAGGCCCGATGAGTGACAACCAAAGCGGTACGACCCGCAACGCCGTGGAAGCGGTGTGGCGGGTCGAATCCGCGCGCTTGATTGGCGGCTTGGTGCGCCTGGTTCGCGATGTGGGCCTGGCGGAAGATCTCGCGCAAGAGGCGCTGATCGCCGCGATCGAGCATTGGCCCCAATCGGGCATCCCCGACAACCCTGGGGCCTGGCTGATGACGACCGCCAAGAATCGCGCTCGTGATCAGCTGCGTCGCGGGCAAATGATGGAGCGCAAGCACGGTTCGCTGGAAGAAGCAGCAGGATGGGCGCCAGCGGGCGCTCCGAGTGTGGAGGAAGCCCTCGACGACGACGTGGGCGATGATCTGTTGCGACTGATTTTGATCGCATGTCACCCGTTGCTCTCCACCGAAGCGCGTGCCGCGCTCACCTTGCGCTTGCTCGGCGGGCTCACCACCGATGAGATCGCGCGCGCTTTTCTAGTACCAGAGCCCACCATTGCCCAACGCATCGTGCGTGCCAAGCGCACTTTGGGCGAAGCGCGCGTTCCGTTCGAGGTGCCTCGAGGTGAGGAGTTGAGTGGTCGGCTGCCTTCAGTGCTGGAGGTGATCTACCTGATCTTCAATGAGGGCTACGCCGCGACGCGCGGCGATTCATGGATGCGCACTGAGCTGTGCGACGACGCGATTCGCTTGGGTCGCATCTTGGCTGAATTGCTGCCCAATGAAGCTGAGGTGCATGGCCTGGTCGCTCTGATGGAGCTGCAAGCGTCGCGATCGCGCGCGCGAATGGGCCCGTCGGGTGAACCGGTCTTGCTTTTGGATCAAGATCGCACCCGCTGGGATCAACTGCTGATCCGTCGCGGCCTAGCCGCACTCACGCGCGCCGAAGATCTGTCGCGCCCCCTGGGCCCCTACACCCTGCAAGCCGCGATTGCCGCTTGTCATGCCCGCGCACGTCAAAGCGAAGAAACCGATTGGCCGCGCATCGTCGCCCTGTACGATGGCCTGGTCGAATTGACGCAATCTCCGGTCGTTGAATTGAACCGCGCCGTCGCAGTCGCCATGGCCTTCGGTCCCGCTGCGGGCCTCGAATTAGTCGACGCCCTTTCCGATGAACCCACCCTAGAAGGCTACCACCTGTTACCCGCCGTCCGCGGTGATCTGTTGTTCAAACTCCAGCGATTCAAAGCTGCTCAAAAAGCGTTTGAAGAAGCCGCCGCACTCACGAACAACGCTCGCGAAAAATCCCTACTGCAAACCCGAGCGCTCACCTGCCAACACGCCCTGAGCGAAAGAGAATCGCGATCTTGACTGCAAATTCCGCAATCAAGCGGTCATTGCGTGGGGCAACCGCACACGTTGAGCGTTCCGGGGCAATCCGCTGCTACGTTGCAGCAGTCGCCGCCACTGGCGCAGGTGCAGCCGTTCGTCTGAGGACAGATGCCGCCGGAGCTGCCGCTGCCTCCTGAGCCGCCGCTTCCGCTCGAACAGTCCGCAAGGTCGGTGCCGGTGGGGCAATCCTGGGGAACGTCGCACACGCCGTCGTTCTCGAACGGACAGCTGGGCGCTGGATCCCTGCACGAGCCATTCTTGCAGGTCTGGCTGGTCTTACAGCAGGTGTCGCCGCACGTGATCGGGGTGCTCCCCGAGCATTCGCAGGTTCCTCCGATGCAAATCTGCATGCTGGAGCAACACACGGTGTTGCACAAAGTTTCATCAGTCTTGCAGTGCACGCATTGACCGTCGACGCACGCGTCGCCCGCTTCACAACAGTTTTCTCCGCACACCATCGGCGTACCGCTGGGGCAGCGTGCGCACATCAGGCTGCCGTTGACAGTGGTACAGGTATCTGTCGAATCGCAGCAGAAATCCGCTGCAGCAGTGGGATCGACGAACGAAGCGCCGTTGTTGGAGGTATTCGTTTGGTCCACGGAGCATGGCGCAGCCCCGCTGCCACAACTGCATTGGCCGTCGGTGATGCAATCCCCCACGCAGCAAACGTCACCGCACCGGGTGGGGTGATCGGCCGGGCACGAGTTCGAACTGCAGGCGGCGGCGTTGACTGCGCAGGAATCCCCGCACCAATAGGGTGCGTTCAGCGGGCAGCCACAGAAATCCTGGAAGGTGCCGCCGCACGCGGTGTCCGCTGCGCAACACACATTGCCACATTGATTGGGCGCGTCGGTTGGGCAGGCGGGCGTTATTGCCGAATCCTTGCTGAGCGCACACGAAGGATTGTCGCCGAAATCCGGATCGCTGGCGGTGCAGCCAAAGAAATCCACGCAGCAGCTGTCCCCGCAAGCATTGCCACCCTGACAACACACCTCGGTGGCATCGCTGGGACGAGTAGTGCCCAAGCCATCGGGGCAACACAGACCGGAGGACGACGCCTGTCCGTTCTCGCAAGTGGGCGCCGAGTTGTTGTACCACACACAATTGTTGTTGATATCGAGCGAGTAGTACGCGTTCCAGCTGGGATTAAAGTTGGAGAGATCCGGGCAGCAATAGCCACTACTCACCAGAACCTCGCCATTCGGGCAGGTCGCGGCCGCATCCGCCGGCGTCAGGCACGTGCCGGAATCGGCCGGAGTTGTGAGCCCGGTTGGGCAGCAAGTGACATAATCTTGATTTTGCGTGTACGTGTGCGCCGCCATGTGCGCGGGGCAAACCGCGTCCGTCTTGGGATCAGCCGGATCTGCTGCTTGAACACAGGTGCCCTGCGCCGAGCAGGTTGACCCAGCAGCGCAACAACCGCCCCCACAGCAGATGCCGTCCGTTGGGCAGCAGGTTCCATCGTCGCACGTCACCTGCGTGGTATCACAAGTGCGAGCTGTTCCTCCACGCACCACGCAGCGATCCGTATCGCAGGTCGTTCCTTTGGGGCAGCAGCCCCCATTGCAGGGAATACTTACCCCGGTGACGCAAGCTTTCGGCGCGATCGTAGCCTGAATGTGACAAAATGTTCCGTCACAGGTGCTGCCCTCAGGGCAGCAGCGATCATTGCAGCACAGCCCACCAAAGCCGCCGTTCGCGCAGGCGTCGCATTGCACCGGCGCGACCAAACAGGTGCCATCCGCCTGACACTGCCCGTCATTTGGGCAGCAATAGATCTCGTCGTGGCACGCCGTGGGGCCGCCCGCGGCAGTGCAGGTGGTGGGGTTGTTGCATGCGACTGTCCCAGTGGGGCACATCACCGTGGCCTCGGGGCGCGGCGAGGAGGAAGCAATGCGAGCACTGACCTGGCTGACCGATCCGGATGCGGTGTTGGAACCCGAATCGTTGCCCGCGTCTTGTGCGCCGGGGGTCATCGTAGTGTGGTGAGACCCCGTGCTGCCGCCGTTAGTGTTGCTGTCGCTTGATTTGCCGAGGACACCGCAGCGCACGACCGCGCCCAGCAGAACCGCCCCACCCAGGAGCCTCCACAAGACCTTTGAAATCATGCCTCAATCCTCCCAACGCACCAAGCAAGCCAATACCAGCAACACAGCGACGTTTGCGCCCGCCCAAGAATTCACCTCATGGTATCGGTGACGCGCGGATAAGCAAACTACCTGCGCGCATTATTGTGGGTGCATTGCGGACAGAAGCGCACATGGCTTGCTGGGCACTACTGGCAAGAATCCGCAGGGATACAAGCCTGCATCACACAGCGCCCGCTGTAGCAGCCGTTGTCAGTGGTGCACTGTTCGCCCAACTGCGCGATCTTGCGACAAATTCCCGCTTGGCATCGGTTGTACAGGGCGCAGGTTGTTGGCGTGGGCTCGAACGGGCCACGACCGCAGGCTTCACCGGCGGTGGGTTTGCTGGTGCAGCGTCCCGTTAACGAACCGGGGACTGCGATCTTGCAATACTCGTCGCTCGGACAAATGTCTGGCCCTGAAGCGCGACACATCGCCCCCGCTGCCACGTGCTCGGCACAGCTTTCTTGCGCTCCTCCATCGGCTGCAACGCTGTCCACACGACAGACTAGACTCAGGTCACAGAGTTGTTGGCCTTGTAGATCGCACGACTCCCCGGCCTGCGCCGCGAACAGCCCGGCATAGGGTTGACACTTGCCTGGCGTGTTTGTCATGGCGCCCACGCACAACAGCCCCGTAGCGCAATCGGCGCCGCCCGCGCCGCAATCTTCATTCTGTGCGGCGGGCTGAGTGCAATGCTTGGTGGTGGTGTTGCAATTGAGCCCCGGTGCGCATTGGTCGTCGTTGACGCAAGCGCCGCCCGCGAGTTCCAGCGCCTTGCATTTTCCGGGGCAGGTTTGGGTGAAATCGCAATAGGCGCGACCTGCGCATTCGACGTTACTCTGACAATTGTCCCCAATGGCCACGGTTCCGTCGACTGCAGCCAAGCAACTTGCCGGGTCGCGTTGCAGCAATGTGTCGCAGCTGCGCGCGCTCAAATCATTGAGGCACGCCGCGATCTTGTCGCTGTGATATTCGGCCTTGCCCGCATCGATCGCTGCCTGAATGCGCGGCAGTTGCTCGCCAATCGTTGCCGAAAACCGCTTGCTGCAATCTTCGCCGGCAAGGAACGTATTCAACAAGTCACCCAAACAATTCTGCAATGAAGTGCACACCGCTTGGCTGTACGGATCAGCGAGATCGGCAAGGGCGATGTTCCCACTGAGCGTGACACCGTGGGCGCCCGCGGCGCCGCCATTGCCAGCAGCGCCGCCGGTGTTGTGCGCGCCACCGCTGCTCCCGGCGTCGGAATGGCTGGAAGTATTGCTGGTGTAACCGCCGGAGGTCGAGGTGCAACTCGCGGCAACACCGAGCGCAGCGGCGGCCGCCATTACACTCGTCGACCAACTCTTGATTGACCAATTCTTGATCGATGAGTACCGCATGCGGTCCCCTTTAATTGAACAACGCGTTAACTCAGTGCGGATAGATACCACGGGCTGCAGTTGGAATCAACGATCGCTCTCCCAATGAAACTGATGCAACACGCGGTGCAACACGGGAGCTAACGCAATGCCGGTGATCACCAAGAACACCAAGCCGGAGTACAGCGCATAACACCCGGCGAACAATTTCCCCGCTTCAGTTTGCGGCGATTCAACCGGCCCCATTCCGCCCAGCAACATCGCTGCATTGAGGAATGCATCCACCCAGGGCAGGTTTTCGAAATATGCGTAGCCCCACATTCCAATGAGCAGCGAGCCGGCTAGAACTGCGATCATTCCAAGGAAATGACGCAGCAGGCGCCGCACGAAGTGGCGCCGACTCAGGGGCGGGTGTTTGCGCGATTCGTACATGAGCGATCCACATCATGCCCCAGCAAGGGTGACAAGCTTTTTGCAGTTTGCTTTTTGATCCGCAAATCTAGCTTGTGGCGTTTCTGACTTGAGTCGCGACCGCGCATTGCCCATGGTGCGTACCATGAACAGCAAAGACAGTTTCGCTTCCTTGTTGGCTGAGGGCGCCACGCAGGCGGCGGTGCGCCAGGGTAAGCGCTTGAAACCGGGTGATGTCGTCAAAGGGACCGTGATCCAGATCGGTCACGACACGGTGTTCCTCGACATTGGCGGCTCAATGGACGCGCGCATGGATCGCAGCGAGTTTCTCGCCAAAGATGGAACGCTGTCGATCGCAGTGGGGGACAGTGTCCGCGCCACGGTGGTGGGCGACGGCGAATATGGCCCGCGCCTAGCGCGCTCATTCGGCAAGGGCGCGGTGGATGTGAGCCAACTGCAACAAGCGCTGGACAGCGCGTTGCCCGTGGAAGGCAAGGTCACTCGCGCGACCAAAGGCGGGCTGGAGCTAACCTTGGGAGGCGTGCGCGCATTTTGCCCGGCGTCGCAGATCGACCTTGGCTTCGTTCAAGATTTGGAACCCTTCGTGGGGCAGACGCTCGAATTTCGCGTGATGGAAATCAAAGAAGATGGACGATCCATCGTTGCCTCACGCAAAGCTCTGCTGCAAGCGCAAGCGACGGCTGAACAAAGCACACTGCTTGCACGCCTCGTCGTGGGCGAAGTGATGGAAGGCACCGTGGCCAGCATTCAAAAATTCGGTGCCTTCATCGATTTGGGAGGCATTCAGGGCTTGGTGCACATCTCAGAGATCGCACCGCACCGGATCGAACGCGTGGAAGACATGTTGGATGTGGGAGAGCGCGTGCAAGTGCGCGTGCAAAAGATTGAACGCAGCGACAAAGGGCAGCCGCGCATTGAGCTTTCGATGAAAGCGCTCGCCAAGCCTGCTGAGCGATCCACGGTCAAGAAAGACACCGTGCTCGAAGCCACCGTGGTCAAATCGTTGCCGAACGGCATTTTAGTTGAAACGTCTGAAGGCAGCGGGTTGGTGCCGGCGCGCGAGCTCGGCATCCCCCGTGGGGCGGATCACCGTCGTGCCTTTCCCGTTGGCTCTGCGCTGCGCGTGGTGGTGATGACCAAAGATCCAACTGGGCGCTTGAGCTTCAGCGCGGCCAAAGTGGGCGCGGCGGAAGAGCGACAGAATTTCGCCGATTACGGCAAAGCCGACGCGAGCAGCGCGTCCCTCGGATCATTCGGGGAAATCCTGCGCGCCAAATTAGGCCTGCCGCAGCCGCCGCCCGCGCCAGCCCCCGCCACGCCAAAGCCCGCGCCGGCGGCGTCGGTCGCCGCACAACCGACGAAGCTCGCCGCGCCAGCTGTGGATCCCAATGCGCCCACTGCAGCGAGTCGCGTGTTTGTCGACCCAACGCCCGCGCCGGTCAAAAAGGGCCCTAAGCCGCACACTGGCGATCTTCCCACTGGCGTGGTGCGTCGCAAACCGACGTCGTGACTAATTGCCGGCAGCGATCGCGAGCAATGCCGTGGCGGCCGCCTTCGGCGTGCGATCCGCATTAAAAATGCCCCATTTCGCGCCCACCATGCCTTCGCTTTGGGTGCCTTTCCAATTCTCGTCAATGGCTGAAAATGGCCACACAGATAGGTTGAGCGCCTGCATGCCCCCCAAGATTTCCAAATAGAAGCGCTTCTGATTCTCTTCGTTGCCCACCGCAGTCGTGGTCATGTCCATCGACATGTGATCGTACATGGAAGGCCAACCCGTTTCGCCCAGCAGCATGGGCTTATTGGGGTAGGCGGCCAACATGTCCTGGTAGCGGCTGGCCACCAGTGCGTACGCGCTGTTGATGTCCGCGCCGGACCACCACGCGTACGTGTGCCAAATGATCAGATCGACCGCGGCCGCTAGATTGGGTCGCATGGCCATCCATTGCGGATAAGTGTCGGCCTCGGCGATCTTCACCCCAGGCGCGGTGATCGCGCTGCGAGCCATGTTGATCAAATCGATCATGCGCTGCTCAGTGACGCCATTGCCGCCCGTGGTCTTCGCGGCGCGCGCGAGCACCTCATTGCCCACAATTGCCGTTTTGATTGAGGGGTGCTGCTGGTTGACGATTGTGGCGAGTGCCATCACATTCGGCTCGTCGCTGGGCAGCCCATCGATCCATGCGCCGATGTGCAAGTCGATGCCGAGCTCGTCGCACAGCGCAGGCACATAGCCATTGGCGCCGTCCGTGCCGTAGATGCGCACGCCTTTCACCAAGGGCTGGAGCATCGTCAGATCTTCGCGCACTTGGGCTTCGGTCGGTTGCGCGCCGCCGGGAGCTTGTCCGTCGCGATACGGCGAATAGGCAATCGCCTCGATCTTGCCGGTGAATGCCGGAATCGCGGCCATGCCGCCGGTGCCGCCAGCAGTGCCGCCGCTGCCGCCGGTTGCGGTGCCGCCCGTCGCCGCAGTGCCGCCCGTTGCTGCGCCACCGCTGCCGCCGGTTGCAGGAGTGCCGCCCGTCGCCGCAGTGCCGCCCGTTGCAACCTGACCCCCGGTGCTCGTCATGCCCCCGGAAGCCGTCGCAGCGCCACCAGTGGCTGGCGCCGTACCGCCGCTCGCGGTGTTCACCGTGCCGCCCATCGCAACAGTCACGGCTCCGCCGCTATTCTGATTGCTCATGTTGGGCGACGCTTCGTTGCCGCTGCACCCCGCCGACGCGAACAGGCCTGACGCTATTAGCCCGCAGGTTATCATTAAACCTGAGTGTGCGAATGAAGGACGATCTTTGCCAAGGAAAGGGGCTTGCAGGGCGGTCTTCATGTGCGGGTTATCTTCGGTGCTGAATGGATCAGTATTCCAGGTTTGGAGCCACAGCGCATCGCGCGGCGGTGGGGGGCTGGTGCGCATTTCGGCCAGGTCGGAAGATTCAATGTCCGGCAACCCGCTATTTTGTTTGAGCTGCCCCCTCAAAACGGCCCCGCCACGCCGTGGTGAAGCAATTTCTGGGGCCGAAGCAATTTCACACCCCGCCGCCGTTCGACACAGCGCTCGCGGGCCGGCTCACGGCGGCGGGTGCCCCCCGGCGTCGGCTGCGCCGCCGCGCGGGCACCCAAGTGCCTCGGCAGGCTCAGATCTTCAGGGGCTCTTAACGGGGCGCCAAATCGGAAGTGAACAGGTGCGCCGCAGGCGCGGATGGATGGAGCAACAATTGCCTATTCGTGCCCACCTATGTGTCAAGTTTGCGTCGCGCAGTCGACGGTACCGTTAAGAGCAGAGATGCGGACATGTCGCACTTTCACGCCACTAATTTTGCGAGCCATTTGCTCGATCGAGTGGAGGCTGGTTATACTCTGATCAATGGGTTCACGAGGCCAGCTAGCCACCAGATTAATGGCAACCAGATTAGCGGCCACCAGATTAGCAGCCACCAGATTAGTGGCTCAGTTGCTGGCTGTGGGAAGCGCTTCGGCATGCGGTTCGACAGTGCTGCACGAGCACGATGAAGGCAGCGCCGGCTCCAAGCACACCACCACTTCACACTTAATCGATGCCGGCTTGGCCGCCACCGATGCTGGCGACGCCAACGGCGCCAATGGGCCCAGCGGCGGCGGTACGGGCGGCGGTTCTTCACAGTCGGATTCGGGCCTGCCTTCAGCAACCGAGCCCAGCTGTGCGGCGGTGCACAGTGCGGCAAAGCGTGCCGACGCCAATTTCCTATTCGTGATTGACCAGAGCGGCAGCATGGACGATCCAGCGCCCGGCGACGCGTTAGGGCGCACCAAGTGGGAGGCGACCCGCCAGGCGTTGGGCGATGCACTCGACGTCCTTGCAATGCAAACGAACGCCAAGGTCGGCCTGTCTTTGTTCCCCGTGCGCGATCCGATCTTGCAATGTTCCATTCAACAGACGCCGGATGTGCCCGTCGCTAAGCTCAGCGCCGCTCAGCGTGTTTTGCTCGATGGGGCGCTCGATGCCGTCGCGCCGCGGGGTGACACGCCGATCGGCGGGACCATGATGTACAGCTACGAATTCTTACGCCAACAGATCGTGGAGCAGCACACGCTTTCCGGGAACACATTTGTTGTCTTGTTCACCGACGGCCAAGAGACGTGCGACCAGGCTGCTGCGCAAAGCTTGGTCGACAAGAACACGCATTTGGCCACCGAGTTCAACATTCGCACCTTCGTGATCGGCGCGCCGGGCAGCGAAGGCGAGCGTGCGCGGCTGTCGCAGATTGCTTTCGAGGGCGGTACGGCGGTCGCTCCCGATTGCAACCATGACCCCAGCACGCACACCGGCGATTGCCATTTCGACATGACGGAAAAAGACGATTTCGCTGCAGCGCTGGGCATGGCGCTCGACGACATCAGCAATGATCGCAGCGTGCGCTGCGATTTCCAGGTGCCCAGCCAAGGCGACATCGATCTGGGCAAGGTGAACATCACCTACACCAATAGCCAAAGCGGCGAGGTGATCACTGTGCCGCAAAATGCCAGTGGCCCGTGCGACCAAGTCGACGGCTGGCAGTACAACGACGATTTAACCCGCATCCGACTATGCGGGCAGAGCTGCGATCAGGTGTTGGCCGATCCAGACGGCAGCGTGAGCATTCTGCTCGGCTGTAAAACCAAGAGGATCTTCTGAGGCGCCGCAATGTCATGAGCCGCAATGTCATGAGCCGCCTGCAGCCAGCAATCGTCGTCACCTTGGGCGCAGCCATGCTGGCTGCGCGGTGCTTGTTGGCCTGTTCCTCCAGCAACACGGTGCACACTCAGGGCGGAAAGAGGAACACCTTTGCCGATCTGGACGCGTCTCATTCGGACGGATCGACGGGCAGCGACAATAATTCAGGCAACCTGTTTGGCGGCGGCCCGCCGCCGCCAGTGAGCAATCCGGGGCACGGCAACAACGGCAGCGGTGACGGCGGCGGCGACGATGCGGGCGCTTTCGGGCGTCACGATTACCCGGACGCAACGTTCGACTACACGCCGCCCATCGAAAGCACGGATGCCTGCGCCGCGGTACAAGCCGGAGCCACGCTCTCAAAGCGGCCGGTTGACATCATCATTTCAATCGACAACTCGGGCAGCATGGCCGGTGAAATTCAGGCCGTCATCGATCGTATCAACGTGGATTTTGCGCAGATCATCGAGAACAGCGGCATTGATTACCGCGTGATCATGGTCTCGCGTTACGGCGATTTGAATTTCACATTGGGGGATACGAATTTCTCGGTGTGCATTGGGCCACCGTTGGGTAACGCCAATTGCCCCACGAACCCAGCGCCCGCGTTGGTGAACACCGCGCGTTTCTTCCACCACAGCACCGATATCGGCAGCTACAACATGTGGTGTCGCTTGCTCGAAAGCTACGTCACCACCGACGAGTACCCCGAATCGCGCGCTGGGTGGACGCCGCTGGCCCCC
>DATJEQ010000446.1:0-10092 GCA_035496495.1 Polyangiaceae bacterium | reverse complement strand
GGTACCTGGAGACGCCATGCGAAAACACATTCTTGCCGCGATCAGCCTGATTTCCCTCGTTGCAGCCTGCAGCTCAAGCAACAAGGCCGACAGCACCAGCACTGGGGGAGCCGGGGGTGACATGGGCGGCACCGGTGGCACTCCGGTCGCCGTGGGTGGAACGGGCGGCACACCCGTCGCGCTGGGTGGAAGCGGAGGAACTCCTGTGGCCACGGGCGGAACGCCTGCTGGCGGCACGGGCGGTATGCCGGCGGTCGGTGGTGGCGGCACCGGTGGCGTGCCCGCAGTGGGCGGGGGCGGTACGGGCGGAACACCTCAAGGAGGCACGGGTGGAACTGGTGGCACTGGCGGGCAACCTGCGGTCGACCCATGTTCGCACACCACCTGGGTAGCCAGCGCTATGCCGGATCATCCTTTGATGTACACGCCGGGCGACGTTCCCTCACGCGCGATCGACGGCCAGGCGATGACACGCTGGTCGAGCGGTCTGACCCAAGCGGGAGGCGAATGGTTCCAAGTTAAGTTCCCTAGCTTAGTGACAATTTCCGGTGTGACGCTGGATACCACCGCGAGCGCGACGGACTACCCGCGCGGCTACAGCGTCGAGTACTCGCTCGACGGCACGACGTTCATGCCAGTGGGCGGAGCTGACGGCGGCGCCGATGGCGGCCTCTCGGGCGTTGGCATGGCAGTCACCACGATTGATTTTGGAGCGCCGCTGACGCTGCTGGCGGTTCGCATCAATCAAACAGGTGCGGTGGCGGCTCCGGCAACCAGCTGGTGGTCAATCCATGAATTTACGGTTGCAACCTGTTCGAAGTACACAGCTCCGGCGGATGCGGGCGCACCCGATGGCGGCAGTGTCGGCGATGCGGGCAGCGACGCCAGCGACTCAGGCGACGGCGGTTAAACGCCTCAGCCAGTCTTGTTCTGACCTCTCCACTGTTTCGGCCTCGGATTCCGTTGGGGCTGACGAGTTACAGGCTGTTCCCCCAAAAACGGGTGCGGGTGCGGTCGCTTGGCCTGTTTTGGTGGAGCCGGCACCACTAGAATTTGCCGTCTCCGCCATTACGGATCGAGCACCCGATGTTCGCCATTCCTTCGTCATCGAATCAGCTGTGGATCGCGAGGATCCTCATCACAGCGCTCCGAGTCGGGCCATGGCTCGGCTTGGGGCTCGTGGCTTGTAGCAGCAGCACTGCCAACAACGGGGCGACGATGAGCGGCAGCGGCGGTTCAGCGGGTTCAGCGCAGGCCGCAGGGGGTACGACTTCGGCCACTCCGGGCGGGACTGGCGGATCGATGGGGATCATCGCTGGCGGTACAGGCGGCAACGTGACGATGGGCGCGGGGGGCGAACACAATGTTGGCGTCAGCGGCGGCGCGGGCGGCATGAGTGCGAGCGGCGGCAGTAGCCCGGGAGGTAACCCCGGTGCGGGTGGCGTGGCTGCTGGCGGCGGTGGCGGCGCTCAGGGCAATGCGGGAACGGGCGGTGCGGGTGGCAGTGCAGGGGGCAACGCCAGCGGCGGAAACGCAGGCGCGGATACTTCAATGAGTTTTTTCATCACCAGCACGGGCAACGCAACCGGGGATCTCGGCGGGTTGATGGGCGCGGACATGAAATGTCAGACGCTGGCCGCCGCAAAGGGGCAGGGCGCAAAGACGTGGCACGCGTACCTCAGTGCGGAAGCCGGCTTGGTAAACGCGAAAGATCGCATTGGCCAAGGCCCTTGGTACAACTCCAAAGGTGCATTGCTCGCCGCTAACCTGACGGATCTGCACATGATGTCGGGCGACTACATGTTATTTCTCGATGAGAATGGCGATCCGGTGCCGGGGCAGTGGGCGGGTTCACCGCCGGCCGATGGAGTCCAGCACGACATCCTGACTGGGACAAATGTCGATGGCACTCTGGCCGCTGGCGTCACCTGTGCTGACTGGACGAGCACGTCCAACCAGATGGCCGCCCGCGTCGGTCATACCGACGGTTTGGGCCCCAACGGAAGTATGGATGCGATGTACCGACCATGGAATTCCGCTCACGACAACGCCGGTTGCAACGACACCGTGCCCCGCGGTGGCGCCGGGCGGATTGCGTGCTTTGCAGTTGGCAACTAGCCGCGGTTTAAATTTTATAGTCTGATTACCTATTGTTATTGTGAGATTCGGAGTTTTTATGAAAGCCATCAAGCACCTCGTCCTTTTGTCATCCTTTGGGCTCGCCAGCATTCTGATCGTAAGCTGCATTTCATCGAGCAGCGGTGGCGGCGGCGGCGTCCACCATTCCACTGACGCGGGGAATCACAGCGGCCCGGATGCGGGCAGCGGTGGAGCGAATCACGGCGCCGGTGGCAGCGCGGGCAATCACAACGTGGCAGGGGCGGTAAACGCGGGTGCCACGGGCAATGGTACGGATGGGGGCGTTGACGGCTCGACGCCGATCCCAACCGTGATGGGCCCGGTAGGTGCCAAATGTAATCGTGACAATGACTGTGCTGCCGGGCTCACCTGCCTGACGGCAAACAGTTCAGATTGGCTCGGCGGCGGGATCGCCAACGGCTATTGCACTGCTTCGTGCGTTGCCAATCCGAGCATTTGCGCCGAGTTCCCGGGCACCGCGTGCGTCGGGAATTCGACAATCGCATTCTGTTTTGAGACCTGTTCTCGCGGTGTCAGCACGTTGGGGGGGTCGAAGTGCCAGGATCGAGAAGATGTCGCCTGTTATCAGCCTGATCCCAACGCGGGCGCGATCTGCCAGCCCGCGTGCGGCACGGATGCCCAATGCCCGCAGGGTCGTCATTGCGATCTCTTCGGCGGCGTCTGTGTCGACACCGCTCCTGCGGGCGATCCGATTGGTGCTGCGTGTGATCCGGCTGCGGCGACCAATACTTGTCAGGGGTTCTGCCTTGGTTTGGGCCCAAATGGGGGTGCGCCGGGGATGTGCAGCGGCTTCTGCACGCTGGGATTGGACTACCCTGGCTGCGGCGTAGATCCGGCGCAGGCTCCCGCGGCGGGTGCCGCATTGTGCTGGCCTGGTGATGCCACGGATGCCATCAACGATACGGGCCTGTGCCTGCAGCGCTGCAACGTGGCGAGTGATTGTGCGAATCCCAACTTCGTTTGCTCTCCGTTCGCGGATGCTCAAACGCAACAGGCACTGGGCGCCGTAGGCTTTTGCCTACCCCCCGAGGCGGACGCAGGCACGCTCGGTGATGCCGGGATCCCCCCGGGTGACGGCGGCTAACTCGCGGATCGCTTGACACCGCGGGAGGCAAACACGCGCTCCACGTAGAGATCGTGTGCCTGATGCAGGGGGTCGGCAATGCTGGCCCCCTCGATCAGCAGCAGCGCATCGGCGATGGCCTCCAGTGTCGAGCGACTCTCTGCGTTGGGTGCGTTGCGCAGGCGCACCCTCGGTTGCGCGTTCTTAGGCAAGCTGAACCAGGGCAAATCCGCGAGCCCCGGCGTGCGCTTGAGTATCTTACGGCTCTGCGCCCAAGTGCCGTCGATGACGATCAGGCGTGCAGGGGGCGACTGCTCCAAGTTCACTGCTTGCGGGGCGCCAGGGTAAAGCAGCCAGGTGTCGCGCATCTGTAGTGTCAATGCCTCGGGGTGGGCGGTGTGAGGCAACACCTGCACTTGCTGGAGCACCAACTGCGCAATGCGCGCCGTTCCGGTGGATTTCTGCGCTTCAATCTCGTGCCGGATGATCAATATGTCGGTCCGGTTGTGAACGCGCTGCAGCTGGGAGCACACGCAATAATCGAGCAGTACCCAACAACGCCGGCAGCGACCAGGAAGGCTTGCTTCAGTGCGCGAGCGCATAAGGCGCAATCAGGATACACTGCATCCGGACGGACTGCGCGCCAATGAGCAAGAAAGATCGAGCCAAAGACACCGGTGCGATCACGGCATGGCTCGCTGCAGGGTCATCCGTGCGGCTGGGCGCTTACGCGATCTTTGCCTCATTCTGTACGTATTTTTCCATGTACGCGTACCGCAAGGCGTTCGTAGTGGGCATGTATGAAGGTCAACTGAATATTCTGGGCGCACTGGTGCAAACGAAGGTGGCGTTCATCATTGCGCAGTTGCTCGGCTACACCGCCTCCAAGTTCTGGGGCATCAAGTTCATCTCGGAGTTGCCGGGGGCCAAGCGGGCCGGCGCCATTGTATTCGCTATCGTCACGGCTGAATCGTTCTTGGGGTTGTTCGCTGTTGCGCCGAATTGGCTCGCGGTGCTGTGCTTGTTCGGCAACGGCCTTGCATTGGGCGTGGTGTGGGGTTTGGTATTCGGCTTTTTGGAAGGCCGGCGCAATTCCGACGTGTTGGGGGCGGGGTTGGCTGCCAGCTTCATCGTAGCCAGCGGGGTTGTGAAAAGCGTGGGCAAGGTGGTGCTCGGGTGGGGCATTGATGAGCGCAGCATGCCGGCCGTCACGGGTTTGCTCTTTTTGTTGCCCATCGCGTTATCGACTGCGCTTCTGGCGCAACTGCCCCCTCCCTCCGCAGAAGACGAACGGTGGCGATTGCCGCGCAGGCCCATGCTCGACGCTGAGCGCAAACAATTCTTTCTGACCTTCGCTCCGGGGCTCGTTGCGCTGACTGCCGCTTATGTGTTGCTCAGCGTGTACCGCGATTTTCGAGACAACTTCGCCCGTGAGTTGTGGGACGCACTGGGCTACGCCGACACTCCCAGCATCCTCGCTACCGCTGAGATCCCAGTCGCCTTGGGTGCGCTGTTGGCGGTGGGTTCTGTCATGGTCATTAAGGACAGTGGCCGCGCGCTGCTCGCTGTTCACGCACTGCTGCTCATGGGCGTTCTGATGATCGGGGGCAGTACGTTGCTTTTCCAGGCGGGGCTGATGGGGCCAGCGGCTTGGATGATCACTGTGGGGCTGGGGCTCTACCTGGGTTACGTGCCGTACAATTGTGTGCTCTTCGATCGCATGCTGCCCGCGGTCGGAACGGCAGGCACGGCGGGCTTCATGATCTACCTGTCGGATTCGCTGGGCTACTTGGGCAGCAGCGGCGTGCTCGTGTATAAGAATTTCGCTGCACCCCAGCTGCCTTGGCTGGAGTTCATGACCACGCTCAGCGCGCTCACGGCGGGGGCCTGTTTGATCTTGTTCGGGCTTTCCGCCCTGTATTTTGGCCGCCGAATGCGTGTTGAGTGAATATGACCAAATCCAGACGGGCGAGCCCGCCAGTGCCATTGTAATTGGCCATTCTAATCCACTGCGTCCAGAATTTTGGGCCTGCTGATGGCCCCTAAGGAGCGCCCCCTTTGATCATCGTCGCCTTCTTCATCGTTCACTGGCAGCTGTCAGTGTTCTTCCAGACGTTCTTTCTGCATCGCTATGGGGCGCACACCATGTTCACGATGTCGAAGCGCTGGGAGCGCTTCTTTCATCTGTGCACGTATCTGACTCAGGGCCCCAGCTTCCTCTCCTCGCGGGCGTACGGAATTTTGCATCGTATGCACCACGCCTTCAGCGACACCCGGGAGGATCCGCATTCGCCCAAGTTCTACGGCAACGTCTTCACCATGATGTGGGCAACCAAGAAGCATTACGATGATTTCGCCTACCGTCGTGTCGAGCCGGAAGCGCGCTTTGCCAACGGCGTGGCGGATTGGCCCGCGCTCGATCGCTTCAGCCAAAATTGGTTCTCGCGCATCGCTTGGACGGGGTTGTACACGGCGTTCTACATCAAGTTTGCCACCGCGCCGTGGCAGTACGCGCTGCTGCCGCTGCAACTCATAATGGGTCCTATTCACGGGGCGATCGTGAATTGGTGTGGGCACGCTTACGGCTACCGCAATTACAATACGCCCGACATTTCTCGCAACACGCTACCGGTCGATTTCGTGACCTTGGGTGAGCTGTTCCAGAACAATCACCACAAATTCGGGATGAGCCCCAACTTCGCTGCGCGACGTTTCGAGTTGGATCCGGCCTATCAAGTGATGAAGATCTTGGCGCGCTTGGGCATCATCAACATGCAGGGTGCCCAACACATGCGTTATCCGGCTGAGTCTCAGCAAGCGCTTGCGGCGTAAGCGCCCGTTTCCAATGTCCGCGCGTGTTGGCCTGTGTGCGGCGTTGGTGCTCATAGGCTGTGGTGGCGATGGCGCGCGTGGTGGCGATGGCGCGCACACGGCCGGCAGTGGTGGCAGCGCGGGAACTCAGAGCAGCGTCGGTGGTTCAGGTGGCGCGACAGGCTTCGCTGGCGCGGCGCCGGGCGGTTCGGCTTCGCTCACCACCGGTGGCGTGGGAGGGCTCGCTGCGGGTGGGAGCGCTGGGAGCGGTTCACGGCCCACCAGCATGTTGGGTGCTTGTCATCTCTATTTGGATGCGTGGTGCCAGCGCATGGTCGACTGCACCGCATCTGAGGATGTCGATCGGTGTAAGGAACAGGAATATGCCCTGTGCCCGGATCTATTCTTCTCGCCTGGTACGACGCGGACCGTCGATGGCTTAGCGGCGTGCGCCACTGACATCTCACAGATGACCTGCCTCGATTGGGAGCAGGACAATTGGCCCTCCTGTGTGTCGCCTGGAACCCGAGCGGAGGGAGAGAGCTGCGTCTTTTCTAGTCAGTGCCAAAGTCTCGAGTGCGCCGCGAGTGGCGATTCCTGCGGCACATGCTTGCCCATCGCGAATCTGGGTGAGCTGTGCGGCGATAACGCGGCGTGCGGCCCAGGCCAGCGCTGTAACGGCGTTTGCGAGCTCATTCCCGCGCCGCCGCCGGGGCAAATGCCCCCCGATCCGTCCCCCGTGCCGCCCGGTTTGGCCCAAGGGATGAGCTGCGGCTTGATGGATAGCTGCGCGCAGGGTCTGTGGTGCTTGCTGCCCATGCCGTGGCCGGCGGATGTTCCCGCCGACAGCAAACCAGGCACCTGTGACGTGCTGCCTGCCGCGAATGCACCCTGCGCTTTCGAGCGATTTGCCTCAGGCGCCAGTTGTGCCGAAGGGGCCTATTGCGACGCTGCATCCACGACTTGTCAGCCGCTGCCTACGAGCGGCGAGCCCTGTTTGACGTTTCCCTTTCCGGACTGCGCGCTCGGGTTCTTCTGCGATCGGACTGTCAACGCGGATGGCGTGTGCACCGCTCAAGGAGACTTAGGCGCCGCGTGCAGTGTGAGCGTCCCTTGCTTGGCTGATCTGAGCTGCGTTCCAGCTATGCCCGGCGGTGCGTTCAGCTGTCACACCGTTGCGCAAGAGGGTCAAGACTGCACGGCGCAGACCAGCCAGTGTGAGGCAGGTACGCAATGCCAAGGTGGAATTTGTGTGGCAACGGATGAGTTGACGACCTTTTCCTCACTGTGCGGGCAGTGACACGCTAAAACGGTAACCGATGCGCCCGCACGGTAGTTCACGGCTCGCTGAAGATTTGCTGAAATTGGCGCAGCAGGGGGCGCGGCGGCGCGACGTGCTGCGTTGGGGGATAGGAGCGGGAGCAATTGCCCTGGTGGGCTGCGATGGCGACCCCTCCACTTCGGTCGGGGGAACTCCCTTGTTGGTTCGGGTTGACGCCGCGGGCGACGACGGCGGTGTTACCCAGCAATGCACGAGCTTGCCGCCTGAGATCATCGGACCCTATCCGGCGGATGGCTCCAATGGAGTCAACGCGCTGAACCTCGCGGGCATTGTGCGCGGCGACATCCGCCCGAGCCTGGCCGGGGCAAGCGGTATTGCTGAGGGGGTGCCCTTGCGGCTGACGCTGACGGTGGTGAGCAGCGCCTGTGTGGCGCAGCCGGGTATGGCCATCTATTTGTGGCACTGCGATCGCGATGGTAATTATTCGATGTATTCACCCTCAGTGGTGGATGAGAATTACTTGAGGGGTGTTCAGCAAACCGATCGCAACGGTAAGCTGACTTTTGTTAGCATTTTCCCCGGCTGTTACCCGGGGCGCTGGCCGCACCTGCATTTGGAAATTTATCCCAACGTCGCTGCAGCAGTTGAGGGCGGCCGCAGCGTGTTCATCTCGCAGCTCGCCATGCCTGAGCAAAGCTGCCGCCTTGCTTATGCCGCGCCCGGTTACGAAACGAGCGCAACCAGCCTCAACTCTGTCGCGCTGAGCACTGACATTTCTTTCTCGGACGGCGCCGATCTGCAGATCCCCGCGATTCGCGGCACTCTCGACAACGGCTTTGATGCGTCGCTGACGATCACTGTTTAACGGTGTGCGGCGCGCGTCCAGGGCATCGGGCGAGCCGCGGTTTTGTGCGCAAATCGGGTTCACGAAATCTGCCCGAAACATTTGCCCGAAATATTGGGCGCGTTTGCATCGCGAATTGCCCGCGCGACCGCAAGAAATACGTTCTGAAATCGGATCAATGCGTTACATAGTCGGGTTATGGCAGCGGCCGAGCTTTCTTTACCCACTTGGACTATGGGCGCCTTCCCGCTTTTGGTGCTGGGGATGGCGGCCTTGCCGATCTTCTTTCCCGGTATTTGGGGGCGGCGCTGGTTTCAGGCCCTGTTTGTAGCGGTTTGCGCCGTCCCGGTGGTCGTGCAACTGGGCTCAACTGGGCACGGCGAAAAGCTCTTCCATTCTGTGAAGGAATACGTGGCGTTCATCACAACGCTCGGAGCGCTGTTCGTGACGACGGGTGGCATCTACGCCACCGGCGATCTGGAGGCCACCCCGCGCACCAATGTGCTGATCTTACTAGCGGGTGCGGTTCTCGCGAGCGTCATCGGCACGACGGGCGCGAGCATGCTCGTGATCAGGCCGCTGCTGCGCACCAATTCGCAACGTGAGTTCCGCGCCCACTTGGTGCCCTTCTTCATCATCCTCGTCTCCAATGCCGGGGGCCTGCTGACCCCGCTTGGGGATCCGCCGCTGCTGGTGGGCTTCATCTCGGGGGTTCCCTTCTTTTGGACGCTGCGTCTGTTCCCGGTGTGGGCGCTGTACGTGGGCAGTATCCTTGGTATTTTCTACTATGTTGAAAAGCGAGCCTATGCCCGCGAAAACGCGACCTCATTGGCCCGCGACCGACGCGAGGTAACCCGCTTACAGGTGCAGGGAAAATGGGGGATGCTCTGGCTGATGGCAATCGTGGCGGCCGCATTCCTGGATTCGGGTTGGCGCGATGTGGCGATGCTGGGCATTGCGTTGTGTTCGTATTTCAGCACCAAACGCGAAGTGCACGAACTCAACGAATTCTCGTTTCATCCTATTTTGGAAGTGGCGCTGCTGTTCGTGGGTTTGTTCATTTGCTTGGTGCCGATCGAGATGAACCTGGCCACCGTGGCTTCCCAGCTGCCGATCCAGAAGGGGTGGCAGCTTTTCTGGTCTTCAGGAAGCCTTTCTGCGGTGTTGGACAACGCTCCAACCTACGCCGCATTCTTCACCCTAGCTAAGAGCCTGAACGCGGGGCGTCTGGATCTGATCGCTGGAGTGACGCCGGTGCAACTCATTGCTATCAGCGCGGGGAGCGTGGTGATGGGCGCCACGACTTACATCGGCAATGGGCCGAATTTGATGGTCAAGGCCGTAGCCGAAAAATCGAAATACGTGATGCCTAGCTTTGCGCGCTACGCGGTGTTCGCGTTCTTCGCGATGCTTCCCGCGCACCTGATCGTGACCATGGCGCTTTTGTATTTCGAGAACTGACGCTATCGAGTCGCGTTCGCCGCAATGTCTTCGATATCGAATCAATGAGAAAGGGATAGTGTATGGCTGAAGATCCTGAGGTCCTGCAGAACACCGACGACACCCCACAGGTGATTGTGGTGGCCGTCGATACGTCCAACAGCGCTCGGCGGATATTGGCCATGGCCGCCCGCATCGCCCGCTCGCTTCCAGAATCTCGGCTCCACGTCGTCCACGTTTTTCGCCACAGCCGGATGGACAAACACGTGCCCAATTCCGACGCAATGCACGACGCGAAGGAGAGTCTCGAGGCCCACGTGAGATCCGCCAAACGACAGTGTCGTAACGAGGTTCAAGCCCACTTCTATGTCGGCGATCCAACCGGTGAAGTGCTCAAAGCCTGCACGGAGTGGAAAGCCGATCTGCTGGTCATTGGCACCCACGATTACAAGGGATTCGAGCGTTTCCTGTTGGGATCGATCGCAGAGACTT
>DATJEQ010000445.1:0-3480 GCA_035496495.1 Polyangiaceae bacterium | reverse complement strand
AGCGGGGGCGTGCTCGATCCAAGCACGGTGCAGTCGTCGCGCGATAAGATGATCAACCCCGCGGTGCTCATCGTCGTCAGTCAGGTTAAGAATAGCAATCCTGACGTTGCGCGCGAAGACTACGCGGCTATCGCGTGCGCGATACAAAATATCATGTTGAGCCTGCACGCCGAAGGCGTGGGCAGCAAATGGAGCACCGGTGCGGTAATTCGCGACGAGCGGACGTACACGCACCTGGGCATTGATCACGCCAGCGAAGAGATCGTGGCGTTCCTTTGGGTTGGGGTACCCGCCAAATCTCCGATCAAAGTTGTTCGCAAGCGCACATTGGGCGAGTTGGTGAGGTACTTGCCTTGAGCCTGGGTGGGTCGTCGTGGGGGTGCCTTCTGGTGCTGTGCTTGTTGCTCGGCGCCTGCAATAAGGTGAAGCCGGCGACTCCGCCTCCGGCGGCAGTGCACAACACCACCTTCACGCCACTGCCACCCCTTGACGCATCGTCTGAGGGGCCCGTGGTTGTCAGTTGTCAGGGGGGCGCTGCGCGCAGCTTGGAGCCGCGCCTCGATGATTTCGTCGATGGCGATCCGTTCATTGTTGCAGCGGACGGGCGCGATGGTCGCTGGCAGATCAGCAACGATGGAACGGGTGAGCAGATCCCTGCACAGACTTCGCGCTTGCGCCCCAACTTGGTCACATTCGATCAAACTGAACGATTCGTGCTGCACTCCACAGGGTCACAATTCACGGGGTGGGGCGCTGCGGTGGGGTTTGATTTCCAGCGCGATGGGAGTGCACTGTGCGCCTACAACCTCGCGCTGTATCAAGGCATTGAATTCACCGCTCGCGGCGCAGGTGAGATCCGCATCGAGATCAGCGTCCCCGAAACGCTCAGTGTCGAGAATGGCGGTTCTTGCGCCGGCAAAGGCTGCGACAATCGGCACGGCTTCCCGTTGCAATTGTCGCCCGAGTGGCAGCGCTATCGGGTGAATTTCAATCAACTTGCGCAAGAATCCGGCTGGGGCCAACCGGCTTCATTTACCGCCGAGCGCGTGCTGCAGCTTCGGTTCCGTGCCATCGCTCAACCCGATTTCGATCTGTGGCTTGCTGACGTGAGGCTATTCCCCGACCTTTCCCTGATCGATGCCAGCATCGACGCCAGTGCGAATCAGGATGGGGGATGATCCAAACAACCTCCAACGACGCGGCGGTCTCGCTATTTCTGGTCGACTCGGTGATCTTGAACGCGCAGGACGGCTCCTTTCTGGAACAATTCCTGAGCGACGCAGAACGCTCCAGGGCGATTGAGTTGAAGGACGAGGGGCGTCGGGCCGAGTACGTCGTCGCGCACGCGACATTGCGCAGGCTGCTTGCGCCCAGGCTCAATATCACGCCGTCAGAGGTGCAATTTGCATCCGAGGCGAACGGGCGCCCTTGCTTGCATGCAGCTCATGCCAGCGCGCTACAGTTTTCAATTTCTCACACGTCCGGCTTGGTTGCGCTCGCAGTGCACCCGGACGCCCGCGTGGGGGTCGACGTGGAATCCCTCGCTAAGCGTCGGGACGCCCGAGCATTGGCACAGCGCTTTTTCCATCCACAAGAAAAGCGGTATGTTGACGACGCAGCGAACGAATCGGAAGCGATGTTGAGATTGCTGCGCTGCTGGACGATGAAGGAAGCCTGGTTCAAAGCGCTGGGCGGCAGCAGCTCCTGGGTGCTCAGCGATCTGTGCTTTGCTTTTGATGACGAACGGTCGCTAGTGGCTCCCATTCTGCCTGCTGCACAGGGTGAGGGTGCCTTCGGGCTACAGCTCTGGTCGGCCGCAATCGCTACGCAGCATGTTGTAGCATTGGCTTGGCGCGACACGGCATTAGTGCACCCCAGCGCCGTTCACTGCGTGCGCCTGTCGGCATTGGATCTGAAAGAGAAACCAATCGATTTAGAAGTGAAATACGCGTGGCCCGTCTAGGCTGCTGGTGCTCCGCGTGCGCTCGCCGGTCGCTGTCTTGGCACCCCGTGAGGTGGTTGAGCAGGCAAGGACGCCCTGCGTGAGTCACCCAATTTGAGCTTGTCCGGTGGTTGGTCGCCACATCTTGCCACTGGCGCAGCCAGCACATGAGCCCCCATTACCCTGAATTTGTAATTGGCATGCTCATCGCTGAAGCAGCTGGGTGTCCCAAGAGCATCCCCGCTACCAACGCCACCGCCCCGAGGAGACGCCCCTCTACCAGATCATCACCACGCACCTCGAATCTTTTCTGGCCTTCGTTGAGCAGGAACACGATCGAAAGCTGCCCCGCTACGTCGAGAACGAATTCCGTCACTACGTGGAATGCGGCATATTGGCTTACGGCTTCTCGCGGGCCCGGTGCGCTGAATGCGGCCACGAAATCCTGGTCGCTTTTTCCTGCAAACTTCGGGGCATTTGCCCCTCTTGCAACGCGCGACGCATGTGCGACAGCGCCGCGCACTTGGTCGATCATGTGTTGTCCGACACGCGGCTGCGGCAATGGGTGCTGAGCGTTCCTTTTGAGCTACGGATGCTGCTGGCCGCTAACCCCAAAGCGCTGTCCGCTGTGGGTCGTATCTTCTGCCAAGAAATCAGCCGCTGGCAAAAATCACAAGCCTTCCTGTTGGGTCATACTCGCACCCGCGGCGGCGCAATCTGTTTCCCTCAGCGTTTCGGCAGCAGCCTCAATCTGAACGTACACTATCACGTCGCTGCTCCCGACGCGGCATTTGTAATGAAGAACGACGGCAGTGATGTTCAGTTGATCGAGTTGCCCTCACCAACCCGCGAGGATTTGGATGTGGTGGTAATGAACACCGCCTTTCGTGTGATCGAATGGTTGCAGCGTAAGGGATTTATTCGCCACGAGCAGCATGAAGATGAGACTCCATCGCCACTCTTGCGTTGTTTGCAAGGTGCTCTGGGCATCGGCGATCTGCATGCTGACCCCAGCAAGAAGGCCAAAGCAAGTAGTGATGCGCCGCTATTCAAAGCCAAGAAGGGACTGGTGGGCCAACACGGCAACTTCAACGTTCACGCCGGCGTGAGCATCGCCGCCGGTTGCCCAGAGCAACGCGAGGGCCTGCTGCGCTACTGCGCCCGAGCCCCGTTGAGCTTGGAGCGCCTCAGTATCCTCGACGACGGTCGAATCGCCTATCAAGTGAAACACGCCTATCGCGGACAGCGCGCCGTGCGCGTCATGACCCCCATGCAGTTCATGGCGCGGCTTGCCGCGCTAATTCCGCCACCGCGCCACCCGTTGATTCGCTTCCATGGCGTGTTCGCACCCAACAGCAAGTGGCGAAGCGCCGTGGTGCCTCGGAACACGCGTGAAGCTGTCACTGCCCAATGCGTTGCGGCTCTGACGCGATCAAACGATACCGCCGCGCTCGCCCAATCTCCGAGCCCACCCTCGCAGACCACACTAAGCCAGACGCCACCGCAGGTGCCGGGAGGCAACGCATCACTGCTGAACG
>DATJEQ010000444.1:0-4912 GCA_035496495.1 Polyangiaceae bacterium | reverse complement strand
GGTTCGAATTCGACGGCAAGAAGATCATCGGGGCGCGTGAAGCGGTGAGCTTGCGTGAAATTCCCAAGCGCCTGCTGGTGATCGGCGGCGGCGTGATCGGTCTTGAGTTGGGCATGGTCTATCAGGTGTTCGGAGCGCAGCTCACGGTCGTCGAGCTGACGAAATCACTGCTGCCCGGTGTGGATGCGGAAGCTGTAAAAGTCGTTGAGAAGCAGATCAAGAAGCGCGGTGGCATTGTGCTCACCGAAGCCAAGGCAGAGAAATACGAGATCCTGGCGAACGGCGCGGTGGGGGTCACGGTGTCGAGCGCTGAAGGCAAGCAAGTCATCGAATGCGATCAGGTGTTGGTCGCTGTCGGCATGCGCCCGCGTTCGAAGGGCATCGGCCTGGAAGAGCTGGGTGTACAGATCGACCCGCGCGGGTTCGTGGCCACCGACGGCCAGTGCCGCACCAATGTCCCTGGAATTTACGCGATTGGCGATGTGAGTGGCACCCCGATGCTGGCCCACAAGGCTTCGAAGGAAGGCGAAGTGTGCGCCGAGGTGCTCGCCGGTCACGCTTCCGGCAAAGATTGGGTCACCATCCCGGGCATCATCTTCACGGATCCGGAAGTGGCAATGGTCGGCCTCACTGAGGCGCAAGCCAAAGAAAAGGGTCTGCAAGTCAAAGTCGGCAAGTTTCCGTTTGCCGCCTTGGGTCGCGCCATGAGCATTCGTGAGACAGAAGGGTTCGTCAAAGTGGTGACCGACACCCACCGCGGCGTGGTCGTAGGCATCACCGTGGTGGGGCCTTCCGCCAGCGACCTGATCAGCGAAGCAGCGTTGGCGCTGGAAATGGCGGCTACCGCCGAGGACATGGCGCTCACCGTGCACCCGCACCCCACATTGGGCGAAGCGCTGATGGAGGCGAGCGCGGCGTCGCTGGGCCACGCGATCCACGTCGTCAATCGTTAGGCGCTGGCGCTGATCCGTTGGCGTCTGCGGCGTTCCGCGCGAATGGCCGGATCGCCAAAAGCCGCCCGCTGATCTTCGAGCCACTCCGCGCGGGTCATTCGCAAGCGCTGGCTTCTGGCCCAGGCGCGGATCAAGAAATCGCCCGCCCCGGCAAATAGGCCAACGCTTAACGCCGCAGCAACGGTGTATTTCACTACAGTGAAACACAACGACGCGGCTGCAGTGGGCCGCTCAGCGACGTTCGCGAGGCTCTGTAAATAATGGAGCGCCAAATAGACCCCCAATGCAGCGGTGCTTGCTGCGCCGGCCAACGCCAAGAGCAGCGTGCCCCAATGCGCACCATCGAAAATCCGCAGCGCGTTCAGTGAGAAGAAGGGTCGCTCATTTCTTTTCGATGGCTCGCGTCGCTTCAGTGCGCCCCGCGTTTGCAGCAAATTTGCAACGAGGACAAATCCCGCTACTGCCGCGAGCCATGGCAACACAATCCACGCCACGTCGCTCAGCGCTTCGCTGACCAGGGCGGAGGCAGCTTCGGGGTGAGTCAGGCCACGCTTCAGCAGATCGATGCTGCTCAAAGCGAGCGCCGCCAGTAACGCCGGCAGCAGCAGCGCACCCATTGCCAACGCGGCCCAGCGCGTGACAACCGGCGACACCGTCACATCGCCCTCAGCGGCGGCGCGGCGTAGGCGCGCGGCGCTTGGTGCTTCAGTCTTCTCCGCCATGCAACTCAGCCGCCTAAATGAGGCAAGGTAATGCCGCGCCCCCCAGTGAAGCGCCAGGCCGCGGCCGCCTGCTGAATCACAGGAATGCGAATGGCCGGCGAGGGATGCGACGCTTCGAAGTCGAACATCGGCGCACCGGCCGCGTCGTGCAGCCCTTGGAAGAAGCGCATTGTCAGCAGTGCACCGTTTTCGGTGTAGGCGTAGCCGCCCGTGTGTCGCGCGCCGGCGCTGAGTACATTGTTCGTGCCCGCGACGTCGGCGGCGAGCTCATTGGGTTGGTTGAACAGCGGCACCGAGCCGGAGAGCACGCGGGCGATGTCGCCCGCGCCCAACGGATCGGGCTTTGCAGTGCAACCCAGGTGTCCTAAATAGTGGTGTCCCAGTTCATGCCCCAACACGAACGCAAGTTGTTCGTCGAATACCTGATGCTGTCGGGCAGTCTTCGTGGGATCTGCACTCTGTCGCGAATCGAAAAAACCGCCCGAGGGTGTGGCCAGCGGCTGATTCTGGCGTTGGTGCGTCGCGATGTATTGGATCACTTGATCCACCTTGTGGGAAGCAAAGCGCTCGTCCGTCGCCTCCGCCTGCGCCAAATAGGCGGAGATGCGCAACAGCTCGTCCGTTACGGCCATCAGCGCGCGGCCCTTGTCGCAGGCGGCAAAGGCGTTCACCTCGCCCGGAGTATTATCGAATACTAGCGGGAGCCCAGCGACGCGTTGTTGACTGTCAGCCGGCAGCGCGCTGATCAGATCCGCAATCAATTCGCCCGCGCGCCGACGAAGCCAAGTGATGTCGACCGTGTTGATCGGGTCGTTGGCTGAAACGGCGGGTGGAGGGAGCAACGGAGGTTGCGGCAGCGCAGGTGCGGGCGCCGGCATAGGAGCGGGCGTGACCGGAGCGGGCGCGGGGGCCGGTGAGGGAGCCGGTGCTGGCGCGTAGGGAGGCTGCTGCTGGGGGTACTGCTGCGGATATTGGGGCTGCTGCGGGTATTGTTGAGGGTACTGCTGCTGGGGGTATTGCTGCTGCGGGTATTGTCCCTGGGGGTACTGCTGCTGCGGGTATTGTTGGGGGTACTGCTGCGCCGGATATTGAGCCGGTGGATTGTTAGGTTTGCTCGAGCAAGCGCAAAGCTGTGCTAGCCCCAAGAGCCACGCTACGGATCTCACGGTGCGCCAAGTGGTCATTGTGTCAAAAGCGTAGGCACGTTCAGCGGTAATGCTCAAGCTCCAAACCCATGAGGCGATCAGCGCATTCCCTGAAGATCAGTGGAACGCGCTGCTTGGCGCGCAGCCTGAGCCACACTTGCGCTGGGCCTTCTTGGAAGCGCTTGAAATCACCGGGTGTGTGAAGCCGGAAGTCGGCTGGGCGCCCTGCCATTTGGGCCTGTACGACGATGAGCGGCTGGTTGCCGCCGCGCCCGCTTACCTCAAAGCCAACAGCGAGGGTGAGTTCGTGTTCGACTTCGGCTGGGCCGAGTTCGCGCAGAATCGGTTGGGCATTGAGTATTACCCCAAGCTGCTCTTAGCGGTGCCCTTCACGCCGGCCACGGGGCGGCGGCTGCTGATTGCGCCGGGGCAGGATAAAACGCAGGTGCGAGCCGCGTTGCTGCAAGGCGTGGCGGCGCTGTGCAAGAAGATGGATATTTCGGGCGCGCACATTCTGTTCCCCGATGACGCTGAGTTGGAGTCCTTCAACTCAGCAGGGCTGCTGCACCGCCACGGTGTGCAGTACCACTGGCACAATCCCGGTTACGGCTCGTTTGACGACTTCCTGAGTCGGTTTTCTTCTAAACGGCGCAACCAGATCAAACGCGAGCGTCGCGAAGTGATCGAGCAGGGCATCCAGATTGAAGTGGTCAGCGGGAAAGAAGCGACGCCCGCAATTTTGGACAGCGTGTACGAATTCTATCGCAACACGGTGGCACGCCATTTCTACGGGCGACGGTACTTGAATCGCGCATTTTTCGAGGAAGTGTGCGCGCGCATGCCCGAAGAGGTGTGCTTGGTGCTGGCCAGAACATCGGCAGGGGCAACTCCGGTGGCCGGGGCGTTCAATCTGTTGGGCGGCAATGTGATGTATGGGCGTTATTGGGGCAGCCGTGAAGAGCACAGCTTCCTGCATTTCGAAGTCTGCTATTACCGCGGCATTGAAGAGAGCATCGCGCGTGGGCTGACTCGCTTTGAGCCGGGTGCGGGGGGCGAACACAAGCTCTCACGCGGATTTGAGCCCACGCTCACGCACAGTTATCACTTGCTCAGAGATCACAGGCTTGCCGGAGCCGTGGCAGATTTTCTGGGGAGAGAGCAGCAAGCGCTCGCGCGCTATCGCGATGAAGAAATGGGCGTGCTCAAGCCGTGGAGCAAAGCCTGACGGGTGATGCCGAGGGAAGATCAGTGCTTGGTCGCTGATTTTTCCTTCATCTTGCGCAGCATCTCTTCTACTGCAGGCGGCATCTTGCCGGGTTGCATGCTGCCTTGGGCCCCTGCGCTACCCGCACCAGCACCCATGGAACGCAAATTCTGCAGGCCGCCCATCATCGCATTCATATCCATTCGGCGATAATCAGCGGGAATTGTGAACAAATCCGCGGCCAGGGGCTTGCGCTCCAGCTTGCTGACTTCCACTCGGTGCAGCTCTTTGCCCTGGTCATCGGTGCTCACGAAGCGCACGGGGAAATGCGCTCCGTCGAACAGTTCTTTTGCCCAGGTTTGATCCGCCGGGAGATCGGAGAAGGGGAACTTGAGCCATGCCGCGCTGTCATTCGCGACGCACACTCGCTCATGCGCGCCTCTTTCCGTCGTCACGTCCCACTCTTCGCAGCTGAACCCTGCGACGGTGTCCTTCTTACCGGTCTTGGTCACCGTGGGCGGCTTCTTCGACGAATCCGGCTTTTGCCCAGGCGACCAGCTTTTCACTTGGTCGGCCAAGCTCTTGGCGTCCGTTTCGACGACCATCTTCTGCTTGTCCATCACCGAGTACACTTTGCCCTGCGCGACGTTGATGATTTGGTAGGGCAGCCCTTGGTCGCCAGCGCCCGCGGCTTTACCCATCGGGGCAGGCACGTTGAAACGCAGCTGCCCGTCTTTCACCAATAGCGTCATGGTGCGCGCCTTGTCGGGTTCGTTCGCCGAACTGAGGGCCAAACCGATCTCGCCTTCGAACGTGGCGAGGTTGCCCGCGATGGGTGCTTGCTGCTGCGCGGCGGAAGGGGGGGCTGCTGCGGCTTTCGCCACTTGC
>DATJEQ010000443.1:0-5757 GCA_035496495.1 Polyangiaceae bacterium | reverse complement strand
CAGCGGGTTACGGTGAGCGCGCCCGGGCTGGTGCACTCGTACATTCACATGGGCGGCAAGATCGGTGCGCTGTTGGGCGTCAAGGTGGGCGACAAGGCCGCACTGAGTCGTCCGGAGTTCAGCAAATTCGTCGATGACGTGGCGATGCAGATTGCCGCGATGTCGCCGCTGTATCTCGATGGTGGCGATGTGCCGGCGACGGATCGCGCCAAGCAAGCGGACATCTTTGACGCGCAGCTGAAGGACGAAGGAAAGCCGGACGCC
This sequence comes from Polyangiaceae bacterium, assembly GCA_035496495.1. Taxonomy (GTDB): domain Bacteria; phylum Myxococcota_A; class Polyangia; order Polyangiales; family Polyangiaceae; genus SZUA-265. The sequence goes on along the minus strand of DATJEQ010000443.1, from coordinate 5,493 downwards.
GCTCGCCCCAAGATCATCGAAGGCAAGCTCAACAAGTGGTTCACGGACGTGTGTTTGTTGCGCCAAGCCAGCGTGCTCGAGTCGGACAAGTCGATCGATCAGGTGCGCAAGGATCTGGAGAAGACCTTGGGCACGTCGGTGACCCTCGCGAGCTTCGCGCGCTACCAGTGCGGCGAAGGCGTCGCGCTTGAAGAAAAGGCCGATTTCGCCGACGAAGCGCGGCGGATGGCCGGACTGAGCTGATAAATGCAACGATATTAGATACTTATGCCTTTGTTGGCTAAATGAAAACGAATTTCATTTGCAACTAGATTCCGGCACGCTACAAAGTCGGTATGACGTTTCGGTTGAGCGTTCTTGCTTCTGTGTTGGCCCTGGGTGCCGTTGTGGCTGTTCCGCGCGCTGCGTTGGCGAACCCTCACGCGCTTCCCTTTACCTATCCCTATGAGACCTCGCTCCAGGGTGCCGTGGAGGTGGAGCAGTACCTCGATTTGACCCCAGTTCGTGTTGATCGCGATCTGCCCGATGGCTCAACAGATACGGTGCACAGCTTCGGCGCGGCTCTGACCACTGAGCTGGAATACGGCCTCAGCGATCGTTTGGAGTTGGCCTGGTATTTCGCGTTCAAGCAGGAGGCCTCCGCCGAACCCGCGATGGAGTTCGACGGCGTGAAGCAACGGCTGCGGCTGCGCTTGGCGGAAGAGGGGCAGTGGCCTGTCAACGTGGGGCTGTATTTGGAAACGGCCGAAATGCATGACGAGCTAGAGCTGGAAGAGAAAGTGTTGCTCTCTCGCCGATTCAACGCCCTGAATCTGATGGCCAACCTGTGGGTGGAACAGGAATACAACTATCAGGATAAGAAGATGGAGCACATCTTCAACCCCACGCTGGGTGCCGCCTACGAATTGTCGCCCAATTTTTCGTTGGGTCTTGAGTACTGGGCGCGCGGCAACTTTGACGAGAAATTGTCACAGGCACATCATTATGTTGGGCCGACTTTTTTGGCACAGGGGGAAACAGCGTGGATCTCGCTGGGCACTTATCTGCGCTTGGACGACTTGGGCGTGGCGCCTCCGGTGGATGATCCCTTTGGTCGGATTTGGTTTCGCACAATCATTGGTATTCCATTGTGAAACTCAACGGGTTCTTCAGCGGATTGGGCAGCAAACGGGCTCTCGTTCTGGGGCTGTCAGTTAGCGCGCTGGCTTGTGCGGCTGAGCAGATCCCGCAGGTTACTTCGCTGCAGGTGGATTACGCGCGTCAATCGCGACCTCAAACGACGTTGGGTGAATTGGAAGAAGGGCGACACGCGTACGCCTCTCACTGCAGCAACTGTCATCGATTGGTCGATCCGCGCGAGGTTTCTGTGAAGGAATGGCCCGGCAAAGTGTTCGAAATGGGGCCCAAGGCAAGGCTGCCCCAGCGGCAAATGGAATTGATCGTGCTGTACCTGGTGGCGACCGCAGAGACAGCGCCGCGAATCCAGTAGCTGCGCGTCTTGCTTTGTCTTTTGGCGCGGGGGTGGTGCTGGTTGAGGTGAGCGCGTGGTATAATCGCGGCCAATGACGACTCAAGCTGTTGCGCCTCAACCCGGAATTCTGGCTGCGTTACCGGTAGTGGGTCGACATCTGACCTTTCGCTTGGCCCGTGAGACCAATGCCGCGCAGTTGCTGCAACTGCTCGCGCGGATTCATATCGATGAAAGTGTCGTACTGGGGTTGGGGGCACCGCTTACCGCCGCGCTGGGGTTGGAAGTGCCCGGGTTGCGCGCTTTCCCAGCCCTGAATTATGGGGCAACGGCCATCCCTTCGACTCAGCTGGCACTGTGGATCTGGCTGCGTGGGAGTGATCCGGGCGAATTGTTGCATCGCTGTAGAAAGCTAGAAAAGGACCTCGCAGGCGTGTTGGTGCCGGTAGACATCGTTGACACATTTCAGCACCGCGAAGGGCGCGATTTGACCGGGTACTTGGATGGAACGGAAAATCCCCAGGGGCAGAAGGCAAGCGATGCCGCGTTCATCTCCGGGAAGGGGGCGATCGGCGGTGGCAGTTTCGTGGCAATCCAACAATGGCAGCACGATCTCGATGATTTCACGGCCCGGTCAGGGGCCGAGCGCGATCAGATCATGGGCCGGCGTATCAGTGACAATCAGGAGATCGTTGATGCGCCTGATTTTGCCCATGTCAAACGCGCCGCACAGGAGAGCTTCGATCCTCCCGCATTCATGCTGCGGCGCTCCATGCCTTGGCTGAACGGGGACGACGCGGGGTTAATGTTCGTGGCCTTTGGGCACTCGCTGGATGCATTCGAAGCCGTCCTGCGGCGGATGGTGGGATTGGACGATGGTATTGTTGACGGACTGTTCAAATTTTCACGCCCGATCTCAGGCGGATACTATTTCTGCCCGCCCTGCGCTGGCGGCAAGTTGCAGCTGGATGGATCCTAACGACTTCTCAGGCGCTTTTGGGCGCGGGCTGTATAACGGATACGGCGTTACGGCCCGCATTTTTGCATTGATATAGGCCGTGATCCACGCGTTCCAAAATTGCGTTGGCGGTGTCGTCGCTGCGGGTGAGCAACGCGCTGACGCCCACGCTGATGGTGACCTTGACGCGAGTTGACTCAATCAGAGGGTAGGGCGTGTTCGTGGTGCTGGCGACCGCAGCCAGCGGGAAACTGTGCTGTTCAACCCCTTCGCGCATGCGCTCAGCCACGATGGATGCGCCTGCCAGATCCGTTTCAGTCAGGATGACCAGGAATTCCTCGCCACCGAAGCGGCAAAAGTAGTCACAGTTGCGTACCTTGCCTTTGATCAGCTCTGCGACGGTTTTGAGCACATTGTCACCGTAGAGGTGGCCGAAGGAGTCGTTGATGAGTTTGAAGCGATCCAGATCGAACAACAGCAACGACAAGGGACGATTGTATCGGTGCGCTCGAGAGATCTCCTCCAATAGCCGTTGCTCGGCAAAGCGACGGTTGAAAGTACCGGTGAGAGAGTCGGTGATGGAATCAATGTGGACGCGCAGCAGGTTGTCGACCGTGGACAAGCTCACGCGCGTCACGATCGACACGAACACGGCGCTGGCCAGCAGCGTGACGCTGATCGTCCATTTGAGATCGAAATTGACGCCAACGCTGAAACCCAGGGCCACCACCGCGTAGCTGATCAAGGAGCCGAACATCAGACCGATCAGCACCCGCCAGCTCGCCTTTGAGGGCTGCAGGGCGATGATCGTTCGGGCCCAGCGGATGCCGAAACCCAAGGCGGCCATGCCCAAAAGCAGCATGAACGTGGAGGCGGTATCGACGTGAGTCACGGGGCGCATTATCGCCCAGTGGCGTTCCTACGCCCAGAAACGCGCACTAAGTGAACTGTGCGGAACGCTTGGTAAATGAGCCGTAGGTGAATCCGGTGATCGGAAAAGTGAGGCCGCCCTGGCCACCCTGCGCGGCGCCGAATGCGGCGATCAACGGAACGAAGTGCTCCACGGTGGGCAGCGCCATGGCCACGCCCGGTGCCTTGGCGCGGTAGTCGAGCAAGGCGTCGACATCGCGGCGCTTCAACACCTCCGCCGTCCAGCCGTCGAAATCCTGCGCCCAACTAGGAACAGGCGCATTGGGGCGGGGATCGAATTGGCGCAAGTTGTGGGTGATGAAGCCGCTGCCAACAATCAGGACATTCTCTTGTCGCAGGGGGGCAAGCGCCTGGCCCAGGGAGAACAGATCAGCAGGCTGCAGTGTTGGCAGAGACACCTGCAAAACGGGAACGTCGGCCTGTGGGTACATACAAACGAGTGGAACGTACGCGCCGTGATCCAGGCCGCGATCAGGCAGGTCGGCGACGGGCCCCTGCGGGATGAGCAACTCATGCACGCGCCTGGCCAGCTGGGGTGCCCCCGGCGCCGGGTATTTCACTTCGTAGTATTCTTGAGGGAACCCATAAAAATCGTAAACCAACGGCACCGTGCTGGTCGCGCCCAGCGTCACTGGGCGGGCGACCCAATGCGCCGACAGCATCAAGATCGCGGCAGGCTTGGGCAGCGCTTGCGCCCAACCGTGCAATTCACTGACCCACAGCTCGTCGTCGAGCAGCACCGGCGAGCCGTGAGCGAGGAAAATACTGGGCATTTCCTGCTGTTGAGCCCGCTCGCTGCGCTGCTGTGTTTCGCTGGGGTGGCCGTTGTGTTGTTGCGTGGGCATGATTGCGTTCTCTGATTCGGCCTTGCAGGCCTCAAGCAAACCGACTCCGCTAGCCACAGCTAGGGACTGGATCGCGGTGCGGCGGTGCATACCGGCTGTATAATACGATCGAAGGGCAACTGCGGTTTCCAATCAGATTGCAGGGGATTTCAGCCGCTTCAAGGCGTTCAGGGCGTCTGTGGCGTGGGCGCGAAAAGCCAGTTCAGATTGATAGACGTGGCGGACCACCCCAGGGCGCAGTGCGACGAAGGTTACTCTGGCTGGCAATACTCCCAGGACCTTTTTCACACCGAACAAGCGGTGCGCTGTGCCCTGGGCGTCGCTCAGTAGCGGAAAAGGCAGGCCATGCTGCCGGATAAAGCTTTGATGCGAACGAACATCGTCGCGGCTGATGCCCACCACCTGGGCTCCTTGCGCCAGGAAGGCCTGATATTGATCGCGAAAATCGCAGGATTCAATGGTGCACCCGAAGGTGTGATCTTTGGGGTAAAAGTAGATGACCAGCGCGCTATCGCCGAAGCAGTCGTGCAGCCGTACAGATTTTCCCTCGCCACTCAGCAATTCGGGGTTGGGCAGCAAGTCGCCAGGCGCAAGCATGCCGTTTCGTAGCGCGAAATGGCGGAAGTCGCGAGCAGACCCACGACCTGTCGTTGAGAAATCTGTGACTTTTCTGAGAGTTGGGGCATATAGCGCCGATGAAACACGCCCTCTGGCCGATGTCTCTATTCGCGGCGAGTTGCTTTGCGGTGTGCTCGTGTTCCAGCGACACAAACAAAGACACAGCGCCGGCTCATCACACCACTTCGAGCGGCGGCGCAACACACTCGATGCCTCCCGCCAGTGGAAGCATGGACGCGAGTTCGACGACGGATGGCAGCGTTAGCGATCAAGATAGTGGACCCATGCAGGCGGCCAGCGCGAGTCAGGGCTGCGGCATCCCCACTGATATTCTTGGGGATACACCCACCTTGCAGCAGGTCGCCGTCAATTTGAATGACGGAGGCATGCAGGATCGAAGTTACTACCTGCGCTTGCCACCAACATACGACAACACGCGACCGTACACGTTGGTTCTGCTCGGGCCCGGTTGTGGTGCTGATGGCCGCTCAGTGGTGCCCATCCAAACTGCTTCCGGTGAAGACGCCATCATCGTCGGGCTGAACGGCGCAGATCAGTGTTTCCACACGGGCAATGGAGCCGATTCGCCGGACGTGGCCTATTTTGATGCCACTTTGGCAGATTTGAAGGCGAAATATTGCATCGATACCCACAAGGTGTTCATGGCTGGGTTC